>NZ_JBNPVS010000026.1:0-138705 GCF_050434225.1 Paraburkholderia sp. GAS32
GCGTTGAACACCGAGGCGAACTCGGTGCCGGGAAGACCGGCCTTGATGTCGGCAAGCCCGGACAACGGGCCGAAAGCGAACAGGTAGGTCTGCACACCGTTCGCCATCGTGGCGTAACCATCACCGCCCGAGATCTGCTGGCACTTGACCGCGCCGTTGATGACGCCGGTCGACGTGGAGGTCTGTCCGGTGTAGGACGGCCCGGTGTAGGCGGGCTCCCCCGTACCTGGCGGCAGCGCCGTCGGATGCGCCGGCGTGGTCGGCGGGCATTGCACCCGGAACGACTGCCCGAACGAAGGAACTGCAAATAGCAGGAACAGCAGCGCGGCAACACTGCTGCGATAAGCGCGGGTACTGAACATATGACCTCCGTCCCAGGGGTCAGCCAGCGCCATACGCGCTGGACGTCATGCTCTACTGCGAATGCGGGCTGACTATGTTTCTACTTCAGCCCGTATGTGGATTCTGAACAAGAGCGACGTAGCCTGGGATGGGTCACCCCCCTACACTTGCAGTAGGGCAAACCCAGCGACGCTCCTCAGGTCAAATCGAAACGCTATTTCTTCGGGAGAGACAGCGATCGAACTCCATGTGCAGCGCAGCATTCCACTTTGCTTACATTGCGGGTCTTTACCCATACCGTTCGGCGAGGATTCCGACTTTCCTTTATGTCTATCGAGGCAAGAATGTGAAAACAGTCCCCGACTGGCGGGCACTGGAAAGTGCCGGGGTTACAACAGGTTGAGGGCAAGATGAGGTCCGCACCGTCGAGCTACTGCTCTTGAGATTTCCGGCCTCCCCATTGAATTGCCGAAGGATCACATCATGAACAAGCTAACTGCCACCATTCTCGCGAGTTGTGTAACGCTCGCAACCGCGGGCGCCTTCGCCGCCGATAGTCCGTCTAATGACCCGGTGTCAAAAGACGCAATGAGTCTGGAGACCACGGCAACCGAGCACGATGCGACGAGCGCCGACAGCATGGCCGAAGAAGGGATGAAGGAAGACGCGATGAGCCAGGACAGCGCGGCCAAAGATGGAACCAAGAACGACGAGGTGAAACAGTAGTTCACCTGGTAAGCGTGCGCCTCGGTGATGCCCCGTACAACCAGCCGGTCTCGACAGCCGCACGCACCTACTATGCTGCAGGATCAGGCAGAACGGTTCCAGAAACAGCGGGCTGGCGCGCTGAGCTTGCTGGATGCGCGCATCGATCATGTCGGGTACGCGGGATAGGTGCAGTTGCTTGAGGCAGCGTTCGATTTCCGGTCAAGCTCATGGCCATACATGGAAATCCCCGGCGGCTAGCTGAGGCACGCGGCTGGATGCTCTGATTGAAGATCTCGCTGGATTCGGTGGCAGGACGGATCAAGGGGGATCCAACGTGACGGACAACGCCAGTTGACGTCATGTACCGACCGCATGAGAGGTGAATAGGAAGACTGTCATGGACATCTTGGAAATCGCGGCAAACTTGGGAATGATAGTCACCCTCAACGATCGAATCGGCTCCGAGGAGTATCGGAGTGTGTACGGATCCATACAGGCACTGCAACGCTTTGCTGGTGCCCTGCTTGCCTCGGCAGCGAATGAAACCAGGGATACGCGTCCAGGCGTTCGGGCGAGCCAGCCATCAAGTGAGTAATGTCATGAAATCGTCCCGCCGTAGCTTCATCCTCATGACCGCTGGTTTTGCATCATCGTTGGCCCTTTCGCGCGGCGCGCTGGCGGATGCCGTGCCAGTCTCCGATTCGGATGCGACCGCGCAGGCGCTCGGCTACAACACCGATGCAACGAAAGCCGACAAAGCGAAATACCCTAAGTATCAGGCCGGCCAGGCTTGTTCGAATTGCCTGTTCTTTCAGGGAAAAGCCGACGACGCTGCGGGATCCTGTCAGATCTACGGTGGCAAGCAGGTCAACGCGAAAGGCTGGTGCAGCGCGTACACGAAAAAAGTGTGACGCGTGAATGTCCTCGTTTCGGACCGCCGCGCTGCCGCGGCACTGGGTTATCGCATGGTGGTCGCGCGGACCTGGGGACATGCGTTCGCCGCACGACGCCTTGGTTGATCACCGTGCCCTCCGCGCCGGCCAACGTATTGGTGGATCGGTTGGCCGCGACGGTTCCGGACGCGTATCCAAGCAATCCACCGTTGCGAACGTTGCAGTGCCGGGTCAAGGCGTGGCGCATCGAGCGCGCGAAAGAACTGATCCTGGGCGGGCTGCAAAAGTCCGCCGACATGCCAGCTGAAGTGTGAGAACAGCCGCGGAAAATTTAGAGGCCGAGGGGAGCCGGGCGCTTCGCGCGCGGCAAGCCATGAAAGAGATGAAGAAGAAGGCGAAACTACAACAATTCCTCGGGTAACATTCCTTCGTGGGACAACACGACCGGACATCCTGCTATCCACAGGGAGCCTTACGCAATGGATGCTGCCACTTATGCGCTTTCGCTCGGGGCCTCCAGCAAGCAACTCCGCGAGACGATCTCAATTTTCCTACGGGAGCGGCTCCAGTCCAAGCTGGACAAGCTCAAGGACGACGATACCGATCAGCGCGAGAAATTGCTGACGGACTTCCTGCCGGAAAACTGGATATCTGATGCGGCGCGCCGCGTCATTCAGATTCAGCAGGCGACACACGCACTCAAGTTCAGCCACCCTGATGCAAAGGGCTCAAGCTTGAGCGTTGCGGGGAACCCGCAGGCCGGCGAGCTCCACGTGGGCACCCATACCCTCGGCGGCACAATCGTGCCGGATGTAGTGGGCGGCGCCGCCGCTCTGGACGTCTACAAATTCCTGCGTCTGACCGTTGACGGCAGATCGCTACTCGAGCGTGCGATCGCCAACGACCCGGCTCTCGCCGCTGCGCTTTCCGACCATCCAGAGCATGCAAGGCAATGGATGGCGGCTTTCGCGTCATTAAGACAACCTAAAGGTCAACCCACCTCGCATGAGTTAGCCAAGCAGATCTATTGGCCGCTTGGTGGCGGTCAGTACCATCTTCTTGCGCCGCTTTTCCCAACCTCGCTTGCACATGTTGTCTGGAACACGCTTCGCGAGGATCGCTTTTCCGATGCCGCCAAAGCGGCTCGGGACGCGCGTCGGGCGAGCGTATCGCATCCTCAGGGTTATCGTGAATACCCTGATGTGGTCGTGCAGAAATTCGGCGGATCGAAACCACAGAACATTAGCCAGCTGAATAACGAGCGTCACGGGGAGAACTACCTCATGCCTTCCCTGCCCCCGTTGTGGCATCGCGAGCCAACACGCCCGCCACTGGGAATGACGAGTGTATTTCATCGTCTGTTCGGTCGTCGCCCGCGCGTCCGTGAAGTAACGCGCAGCCTGTGGGAAATTCGCGTGAGCGCTGAAAACGCAGATAGCAGTCTCCGGATTCGCATCAAGCGGGCCGAACTGGTTGGCTACGTCCGCGATGAGTTGCTGCAGTTCAGCGCAGAAATACACGAGCTTGAAGCGGGCTGGAGTCTGCTGCCTCACTGCCGTCTGAACGCGAATGAACAGTGCTGGCTCGACCCACGGCGGGCGGAGAGCGACGAAGTCTTTGCTTTCCTGCGTCGCCGCGGAGACTGGCGGGATGGCGTCTGCAGGCGCTTTGGCAACTGGTTGAATACAACGCTCACTACGCCCCGCACGCCAATGGGCCAAGCCGAGGCTGCGCATTGGGCAGACGTTCTTGAAAAAGAACTACGGATGATTCGTATGGAAATCGACATCGATGAATGAACCCGCTTCTCTCGTGGTCCTGCCACGTTTGCAGGTGCAAAACGCCAACGCCATCTCCGGCTCGATCTGTTGGGGCTTTCCGTCCCCCACCGCCTTTGTCGGCTTCGCCCATGCGCTTGAGCGCAAATTTTCCTCTGAACTGCGGGAAGGCTTTGGCGGAGTCGGAATCATCTGCCATCAGTTTCACCCGCAGGTTTGCCAGTCGCCGGGGCTGCGGACCCACGTTTTCCGCCTCAGGCGCAACCCAGCGGGAGAGAATGGCGACGCCACTGCGCTGGTTGAAGAGGGCCGCGCGCACATGGAAATCAGTCTAGTGATTGTGGTGAAAGACCATATGCCTGTCAGGAGCGGTGCGTATTTTGCGGAAGACCTGTTAGTGACGGCCCAAGGAATGCGTCTTGCGGGCGGAAGCATCCTCCCGACTCGCGACGGCGAGCGCTTTTCGGCGCAGTGGTGGCCACTCGCTAACAACCCAGAAGGTCAAGCCGAAGCATTCCGTAAGCTGCGCCGCCAACTACTGCCCGGTTTCGCGCTGGTGCAACGAGAGGACCTGTTGGCCGAGCGCTTGGCGGAAATACGTCTGCAGCACCCGGAGGGCAATGCGCTGGATGCACTGCTGGATTTGTGCCGGCTAAACATAGAGCCCGACAGACCCAGTCCTGATAAACCAGGAGAACAGCAATGGGGAGTTCGCAAAGAGCCCGGCTGGCTGGTGCCGTTACCGGTCGGCTACAGCGCGTTGTCACCGCTTTATGGGCCTGGCAAAGTCAGGAACGCGCGAGACGGCGTCACCCCGTTCCGCTTCGTCGAAGGTCTTTACTCGCTGGGCGAATGGGTCGGCCTCCACCGAATGGAAAACGTGCGGCAAATACTCTGGCATTCTGACACCGATCCCGATAACGGTATTTACCGCTGCATCAACCATTATTCAACCCCCTTCGCAATAGACTGATTGCGTTGGACAAGGAGGAATGAGATGGCAAAAAATGAACTGAAAACCGCCTCGGTGCTGGCGTTCGCCCGCAAACTGGACCCTTCGGATGCGTGTTTCACCGCCGGGCGCTGGAATGACCGCGAAAATGGCGACAAGTGGTCTCCCGTCGGCGTGAGAGAAAAGTCCGTGCGCGGCACCATTTCAGACCGGCGCGCCAGCAGGGATCAAGACCCGGCAAAGCTGGATGCGGCCATCCAGTCCCCGAACCTTCACACCGTCGATGTCGCAACCCTGCCGAACGATGTCGATACGCTGCGCGTCCGGTTTACTCTTCGCGTGCTCGGTGGCGCGGGAATGCCCTCAGCGTGCAATAACACCGACTACCATGAAAAATTACAAACTACTATCCAGCAGTATGTGGACCAGACCGGTTTTGCCGAACTGGCACGCCGCTATGCCGTCAACCTGGCCAATGGACGTTTCCTGTGGCGCAACCGGGTCGGTGCGGAGCAGATCGAGGTGCACGTTCGCCACTTGTCCCGAGGCAGTGCGAATAAGATCTGGATCTTTGATGCCCTGAGCTTTTCTCTACGTGATTTCGAGGTGCCGACCGATGCGGAACAGTCGCTGAAAGCGCTGGCGCTGGTGATTGAGCACAGCTTGGCTAGCAAAGCGTATGGGTTGCTAGAAGTCGTTGCCTACGCCCGAGTCGGCGACGGTCAAGAAGTCTTCCCTTCGCAGGAACTGATCCTCGACCGTGCTGACAAAAAAGGCCAGAAAAGCAAAACGCTGTACGCCGTCGGAGAGGTCGCTGGAATCCACAGTCAGAAGATCGGCAACGCTCTGCGCACCATAGATACCTGGTATCCGGATGACGGCGGCCCTCTCATCGGCCCGATCTCAGTCGAACCGTATGGCTCGGTAACATCGCAAGGAAAAGCCTACCGCCCGCCCCAACAGAAGATGGACTTCTACAGTCTGCTCGATAACTGGGTGCTCAAGGACAGCGCCCCGGATGAAGGAAATCAGCATTACGTGATGGCTACCCTGATTCGGGGTGGGGTATTCGGACAGAAGGACTAGTGGATGAACGCCTATCTTGAAATAAGCATACGGCCGGACCCGGAATTCATTCCAACCACTCTCATGAATATCCTGTTCGGCAAACTGCATCACGCGCTGGCCGCCCATGGGAGACGGAACATTGGCGTGAGCTTTCCGGACGTCAGGGAGAACAGCCGGTCGCTGGGCACGCGTCTGCGCATCCACGGCGATGCATCAAGCCTTCGCGCACTGACTATGTCCGGCTGCACGGCTGGACTGCTCGACCACATAGAGGTTGGGGAAATCACTCAGGTGCCGACCGATGCAAGGCATCGGGTCGTCAGGCGCGTTCAGGCCAAGAGCAGTCCTGAGCGACAGCGGCGCAGGTTGATGGCCCGAAAGGGAATTGATGCGGAAGTGGCACGGCAGACCATCCCGGACTGCGCGGCAGAGCGTCTTAACCTGCCCTACCTCATTCTGACAAGCAAGAGTACCGGCGAGCAGTTCCGCCTGTTCGTAGAACACCTGCCCATTCAGCAACAGGCAGTGGAGGGTGAGTTCAGCGCCTACGGCCTCAGCGCCATAGCGACAGTTCCGTGGTTTTGAACACTTTTCGCGACTATCATGTACCTCATTATAAATGACACACTTGCAAAACCCGTTGCGATTTTGGTCAGCGGATGCAATTGCGCCTTTCAGAAATCAGGCTGTTACAACCAAAGTTCTGTACTTCACTGCCGGACAGGCAGCTCAGAAAAGATAGGGGCTTATGTGCATTGCACGCCACCTTCACTGCCGGACAGGCAGCTCAGAAATTTGATGCCGGACAAATTGGCACCCACACCCATGGCTATCGCTCCGTCGTGATTGTTGTCGGGTAATTGACCCCGCCGCTGCCTGTCCGGCAGGAGGTCATCGGCCTTTCCGTGCAAATGATCGCGGTAGTCGCGCGGAGAGAGGGTTGCAGCAAGGCGCGGCAGGTCGGCGGCTTTCGCAACATCATCGCGAAGGCGACTGTATGCCGAAGCAGCGCTCGCCTGTTTCGTGGTGTCAAAGTTTATCGACGGCTCGCTATATCCCATCGCCGCATTGCTGTGCCGCTTCGGCGGCGAGATTTCACGCGATACGCTAGTCACGGCCGGTATCGTGCGTCAGGGTGAAGCCGATCATCGATCTGCCAGGCTATCACCTGCTGGATAGCGGTAAGCAACGGATCATTACCGTCGCGAATGGCGTTGACGCACGACGGGCGCCGAGAGAGCGTGCAAAAGTCGGGGAGATCCATTTCATCAGGACTCCATAGTCTACAGCATGTGTTGAAGTTCGTTGATTCCGCTAGCCGTGTCCACAGAGGCGCTAATGGATGTCCGCCATTTCCGCTAGCGCACCTGTCGACGCTCGACGCGCACTCACTGTCCGGCACGGACGATGAAGCGCAGTGCGAGAGTGCGGTTTCGGACATCCACCTGCGGAATGTAGAAGACCGCCGAGCAACACCTAAAGTGCCCTACAGTACGTCGCTTATCGTCTGCGCCCGAAGGCCAGAGGCGTCGTATGATCGCAGGAACGACTGTTGATATTTTCGACCGCCGCGGCCTTACCCCCGCTCACCTGTTGCGTGGCTCAACAGCCGCATTAGCGGAATTAAAGGACACTTTGGACGCGCTAGAAATTAACGAACATCAACAGCGGCCGACGACGCTATCAATCGGCTGACGTTGGCAAGTTCCGTCGCCGCCTTCCGCGCTGTCTTTGCACCTGCCAGCTTCTCCTGAACATAGGCTCCGATGGGGTCTGACGCGCCCGTTCCAGGTTGGCGGCGTTCGCCTGCCTGCTTCAGGATTTGCTGGCGGAGCTTGAGATTGTGTGGGATCAGGCGCCATGACCCTTGCACATCGAGCACACCGAGTTCAGCGCCATCGGACAGAAATGCCCGGACGCAACGCAGATCGTCCGTGTTCATATAGACGAGCAGCTGCTGGCCGATGAGGTGTGTACTTGTCGCCAGCACGCGGTTGGTGTAGCGGGCACCATGCAGATTGATGTGGGGACGCACGCCCTGGTCGAGATACGCCCGCACGCGACACCGCCGCGCCGACTGCATCAGGTAAAGGGTGCGACGGTGACGCTCGGCCAGCCACGTTACCGGCATCTGCTTGCCGCGCGCGAAATACCCGACCGCGTCAAGAGGCGTGACGTTGTTCAGGCCGCCGTGTGGCGTACCGGTGTAACTCGCGATGGCATACTCGACCAGCTCTTCAAGCTCCTCGAACGAGACGGGGTGCCCTTGAGATTCGGACTTTTTCGTTACCTAGGCCACCAGGTGGGGCGCTTCGAATATCGCTGATCGACCCACAAGCACCGCTAACGTTAAATCAGTGCAAGGCGGCTTTTAGCGTGGAATGAGACGATACCAGTCGCCGTTGCGTTGGTCTCTTTGGCTGGAGCGCCTCAGATCTGGGTCGCACAGCCTTTACGCCTCCCGATAGTTCAACACTCCGGTCGGTTACGGTCCAGTCAATCTCGCTTGCCTCGATGGGCGTCGCCGGCGTTGCCTTCCTCGCGCTCACCGTCAGACGGTTTGTCCGGCATATGCTCCGACTTGTCATGCGGCGATTTCTCCTTCGTGAACAGCCGCCGTCCGATTCGATCACCGATGCCCCGAAGAGAGGACCGCATGTACCAGGGCCACCAGGCAATGTGGTAGAACCAGAGGCAAGCTCCGCGGTATCCCCTGAGCCACTCAGGGCGGATTCCGTCTGTTGGGAAACCCTCCAGTGAGCGATGTCCAAGCGACATAACGCCAACCGTCATCCACGCGAACGCGATCAGCAGGGTTGGAAGCGACAGGAGGCAGGCCACAGCGAACAGGGCAAGCGGCAAACAGATCTCGAGTGTCGAACGCGTTCTCACGCCCTGTTCTCCCATTCAGAATCGAGCCGACTTTCAGCTTACTCCCGACCGGGACGTCCGCCATATATGGACCACAACGCGGGCAGCTCGGTGCAACCAGGCGCAATGGGAGCTACCGTTCGATCATCGATTCTTGAATGCGAAAACGGCAACGAGGACCGCAACAAGCACTGCAAGCCATGTCAAACTGGCGACAAGCTTGCTGAGCTTATCCACCAG
Source organism: Paraburkholderia sp. GAS32 (assembly GCF_050434225.1). Classification (NCBI taxonomy): domain Bacteria; kingdom Pseudomonadati; phylum Pseudomonadota; class Betaproteobacteria; order Burkholderiales; family Burkholderiaceae; genus Paraburkholderia; species Paraburkholderia sp. GAS32. The sequence continues at coordinate 8,853 of NZ_JBNPVS010000026.1, forward strand.
TGCACTAATCGAATTCGCCTCGCTACCGGTTGTTTGCTGTTGCCCCTCGGGCGATCTCTCGCTGTGGTCGAGCGGACTGAAGCTGACTTTCCCGAAGTCGAGTGCGAGATGAACAACGTATCCGCTTGCTGTTTCCGGCGATTCCCCCGTGCTGTCTTCCTTGCCCGGCCGGAGGAACAGATACGCTTGCCCAGGGAAGTCAGCAAACACCTGCCTCGACGTATAAACGTTCCTCAGACACAGGCCGACCTTGACCGCAGCGAGTCGGCCGGCCTCAGCGCCCTCAATGAGCGCCTTCATGCTGCTTTCCGGCACGTGGCAAGACGCCCACCACTGATCGGGTTCCTGCATCTCCCGATCCGGGCGGTTATAGCCGAGCCTTGCAGTGCCCAGTGGGACGTCCGAGAAAGTTGTGCCGAGTGCGTCTTGCCATTCGCGAAGGCCATGCCGGTCTGCCGAACGGATTTCCCTGGCCGCAAAGGAGATCTGGACCATGCGCGTGCTGTTTCCGGGTTCGCCAATAATTGACAGGCGAACGTCATCGAAGGAAGCGGTCCCACGGACACAGGTAGTCAGGGTGGATTGCGTTTCTCCCTCTGCGGGTTCCAGTTGCTGAACGACCTGGAGATCCTGCAAGGTAAGCCAGAGTGAGCTTGCTGGGTAATACGTCGTTGCGTTGCCATCAGGCCCGACGTGCTCGAGCGAGTGGCCACTGCCCTCTCTCACACCAATTCCACGGCTCCCCTCGCGATAGGCCACGCGTACTTTTTCATCGAGGCGCGGATGGGCGCCCGCCGCGAGTTGCTCCGGATCACGAGGTGTCAGGTAAGTCCTTGCCGCGCCGTTCAGGCTATCCAGAATATCGCCACGCTGGCGGATCTCCACAATGAGCTGCCGCTCGCGATCTGTCGGTGCCGCACGGGTGCCTGACAGGATCTCGCCAAAACGATCTGCGAGTCGAAGTGCGTTGGGTGACGCGGTTTCGGGCACCCCTTTCGGAATCTGCCTCGCGGTAGGATCGGTGCCAGGCGGCTGCTGCGGATCAGCGACCGCCACAAGTGAAGGCAGTAGCCGGGTTAAGAGGCTCGCACAGAGGGGGAGTATTGGCAGGAATACACCGGCGAGAACCAGGTTGAATAGCGTGTGGAAATCCGCAACCACACGTGCGTTGTCCGGTTCCATGGTAACCATGAGGCGGCCGACTGGTCCGAGCGCCGCGAGGGCCGCCACAACGCCGATTAATCGCGTGAGCAGGTTTCCGACCGGAAGCCGCTTCGATGCGGGATCGTATGGTCCCGTGCCCGCCAGCACGGGGTTGATGGCGGTGCCGAGGTTCGCACCCATCACCAGTGCAAAAGCCGTATTGGGAGGAACCACGTTCCGCGCGCAAAGCGAGGTGATGAGCAGAACAGCCGCGACGTTCGAATCCGCGGCCCACGTCAAGCCCGCAGCGAGCAGAACATCGACGACCGGTACGGTGGAAGCAGCGCCCAACAGCATGCGCAGGCTGGGGGCATCCTCGTAATCGGTCATCAGCTCGAGCAGATGGTGCAGCGCGAGCAGCATCAGGCCCAGACCAATGAACATGCGTCCCAGGTCGTGTGCACGTGTGTTCGATACCTTGCGGAACATCAGCGCGCCGACAAGGATCAGGGCCGGCGAGACGGCGGCCGCGAGGTCGAATGACAGTACCTGCACGGTCAATGTCACGCCGACGTTTGCGCCAAGCATGACCGCAAGCGCCGGCACAAGCCCGACGCCCCCCTCAGCAGCGAAGCCCTCAATCATGAGTCCGGTCGTCGCGCTGCTTTGCAGTACCGCGGTCGTGCCCGTCCCGGCCAGGAAAGCCCGGAAGCCCCCGCGCAGCGACCTGCCGAGGAGTGACCGAAGACCGGCGCCGAATGCCCGGTGCATGCCGGTTTGGACCATCTGGGTGCCCAGCAGCAGCAGAGCAACGGAGCCAGCGAGATCGATCAGCGTGAACGTCGTTATCATGATTCGGACTCCTGGCGTCCAACCGTTGCCCATGCGACTTCGCCACTGCCCCGCCCCGCACTCCACTACCCCGGCGTGTGGTCAGCACGCCAAAGTTGCATAAGCAAAAAAGTGCCCGATCGCGTAGTGAGCCAGTCTAACGCGATATCTTCCCGACTGTTGGAGGGGAAAACAACAATTCTTCACGGATTCCCGGATTCGGCATCGGGGGCCCGTCGGTATTGCGCCTGTGAGACCGCTACGGGGTATTTTGGACAGGACTTACAATGCCCGATAAAGGTCTGCCGGCGTTACATCACCGCCGGTTTCGACTGATTCTCAAGAAATGAAGCGTGCAGGGAGAGAATGAAAGACAGAGCGACCGTGGTCTGCGTGCGGGAAAACCAGATTCTGCTGGTGGCCAGAGAACGATCAAGATGGGCGTTGCCTGGCGGGAGAATCCGTCGGGACGAGGCGCCCCTGGAAGCTGCGCGACGTGAACTGGTGGAAGAAACAACGCTTGTGGCTGATGATTTGACATACCTCTTTCAATTTACCGGTTTCAATACCTTGCACCATGTCTTTTTCGCTGACATCGCGCATCATGCAAGGGTGCAGCCCAGCAACGAAATCGCGAAGTGCAGGTGGTTTGCCCCGGTCAAGATAGCGACGCTTTCCGCCAGCATCCCCACTCGTGGAATCGTGGAGCTTTTCTTCCGGTATATCCGCACTCTGGAATCGGACAACGTCCAGCCGATTTCGCAGCAGGCGGAACAGGTGAGCCCATGAACCGCACTTATCACTATCACGGATTCGATGTTGAGGTGGCCGTCGAGGCTGACTTCAGCTGGCAGGTCGGACGCAGTGCGTTGTCCAGCGCGGGATATGTCGCGGTCGTGAGGATCTGCAAGGCCGGTGCCGCTCTTGCCGTTTTCTCGCCGTTGCGTTTTGGCGAATCGCAAGGCAAGCCATTTTTAAGCGAAGCTGATGCGCTCATGGGCGGCTATAGCGCGGGGCGACGTATCGTCGATGATTTGTTCAGTTCATGATACGCGTCTACGCCGCCCTGGAAACAAAGCCTTTCATCCACTGATGATTCAATAACGAGTGACTGCTGTGGGCGGGCGGATGATCCGTCGTTCGTCGACACCCCGCGACCATCTCTCGTTGGGCGAACCCGGAAGTTCGATGTCGAAGCGGTTTGGCCGAACCCAAGCCTGCTTCGAACTTCCGCAGTCGGCCCAAGGCGGGTGGCAGCATCCAGAGAACTGCCATCCCCCTGTTTCTTACATTGCCTTGCACCCACAAGAGCGCGCCCGTGCCAGGCGCACAAAAAAGCCAGGGCGGTGAAGCCCTGGCCGAGGGGATGCTGCTGGTTGAGAGGACCAGCGGAATCCGAGGGTGGCCACCGCGCCTGAGAGCGCCGCAGCCCAGTCTCAAGATATCGCCGTTTCAGCGTCGCGTGAATCAATGTTTACCGCCGTGGCATACGAAACTGCAACAGTAGCTATTGCGTAGGTGTTGCCAATGCGCGTTTCCTGATGAAACCCACGTGTCCATCCATTCAGGCAATGATGCGATCGACCTGGGTACCGCAACAACAGGGAAGGGAGCGCAGAAGTTCAATGCGGCGCGCTGCTCCGGTCTCGCCAGTCGTGCCGGTAATCCAGCTCTCTCAGCTGTCTCCGGCGCATTTGCTCCCGGTGATAGTGAGCGGCGACGAACACGGCTGCCATCACCAGCACGAATGAACCTACGACGATTGTCACTGTTTCGCTCATCGGAACCTCCATGGCTGCGCTCTCCGGTTCATTGCAGGTGCTGCCCTCCGTTGATCGCAATGTTGGCTCCAGTCACGAAGCCCGCTTCGCGCGAGCACAGGTACAGGACGAGTGCGGCGACTTCGTCGGGCTGTCCGAGCCGGCCGACCGGAATCTGCGGAATGATCTTCGTCTCGCGGAGCTCCTCGGGCACCGCCATCACCATCTTCGTCGCGATATAGCCGGGCGAGATCGTGTTGACGGTGACGCCTTTTTTCGCCACCTCAAGCGCCAGTGATTTCGTGAAGCCATGCATGCCGGCCTTCGCCGCGGCATAGTTGGTCTGACCGAACCCGCCCTTGGAGCCGATGATCGACGACACGTTGATGATGCGGCCCCAGCCACGCTCGACCATGCTGTCGCACACCGGCTTCGTCATGTTGAACACTGAGTCGAGGTTGGTCCGGATGACCGCGTCCCAATTGACCTTGTCGAGCTTCCTGAAGCTGGCGTCGCGCGTGATGCCGGCGTTGTTGATCAGGATGTCGACCGGTCCGACTTCCGCGCTGATTTGCGCCATGCATCGTTCGCACGAGTCGTAGTCGGCGACGTCGACCGCGTATGCGCGGAATTGTCGTCCCTGTGCCTCCATGCGTTCGAGCCACTCGTTCGCACCGGTGTTGCCCGGCGAACAGGTAACCACGACCGCATACCCGGCGTCGTGCAGCTTGATGCTGATCGCTTCGCCAAGTCCGCCCATTCCACCCGTCACCACCGCGATCTGCTTTGCCATCGAATCGTCCTCACAAAAGCTGGCGTCATGCTCATCTGGAGCAACACTGCCTTCAGTCCTGGAACTGGATGTACTGGAAGGCGGGATTCCCTATCCATAAGGAATCCTTCATATATTACAGAAACCATACCACGGGCATCGCTGCCCGCGCCAGTTCTAACGCTTCGCGCCCGCCGCTACGGGAGCCTGTCCGGAGTTGCTTCGCACGGCCTTTGACGCTGAAGCTGTGAGTGCATCAAAATTACTCCCGGCAACCTGCACGGCCTGTTGTCCCGTTTTCTGCAGCGTTTCGTACAGGGTCGTGGTGGCGGAAATCGCGGATTTCCACGCAGCAATCGCTGCTTCGGATCCTGCGGGAGCATTCTTCGCCGCGTCCTCGACGAGTGCCTGCACGCGACCGTTATACCGCTCGTAGTGCGCCTGTGCGAGCTGTGTGACCTCAGCCTGCGTGGTCGACGCGATGTCGAACACTTGCCGGCCATATGACATTGATTTTTCCGCGAAGGGTCCGGTGAAACCTGCTTGCAGCGCGAACCACTGCTGCGGGTCTGTCGTGCCGGGCACCTTCGTCACGTTCTCCTGCGCCTCGGCCAGCGTGGACCTGACGACCTGCAGGTTCAACGCGACCAGTTTTTCGACGCCTTCAAAGACCTTTCCGGTGAACCCGAAGAAAGCGTCGAGGTTGGCCTTCGCGGCAGCGACTTGCTCGGGACTCGATAGAATCATTGTTGAATTCCTCAAAATCCGGTCCGGCGCGCGAAACCCCGATCGAACGGATGTGTTGCGGCGGATCGTCATGATGGATAAATCGAAGTGCAAGGACGCCTGCCAGGCAGCGCGCGTCGCAAGGACTTCGGACGGTCGTTACATCAACAGGCACTGCAAACCAAACCCCAACTGAGAACCCAACCCCAACTGCGACGCTTCGTTCATGACTGTTGCTTCGGCGCGCTCGCCGTGTGGTGCAGCAACGCTCGCGTCGAACATGGGAACAGCAAACGCCGCAGTTTCATTCTGGGTCGGGAGGTGGAAGCCGCGGATGTCTAGCGTATCCGGGCGACGGCCTTGAGAATGGAATCGCCGTCGCTTGTGACATGAGGACGCGAACGTCCTGAAGCGAGGTTTTCCAGTGATATGAGTTGCTGCTCGAACAGCGTGTCGAGCTCGGCGCGGCCTAGATCAATCTGATCCGGCGAGGCCTTGATGAGCATTAAGGTAGCGAATTCATGGGGACTCAGCATATCGTCTCCTCGATTTGGTCTTTCTGCGCCGCGAGCATTAATTACCCTCTCCGCGCCGAATGGCGGCAAATGTTTCCTCGGCCTTTGCAAAGCACGTTCAGGAAATCCTTACCGAGACGTCATCATAACCGCTCAATTGTTAAATGCAATATACGGGATACTTTTTATGGGCACATCCATTTTGTCTGTTGAATATTTATGTGTATTGCATGACAGCGCGGTGTCGTCGCCAACGCCACCGCCGATCGCAGTGGACGCCCGGCTGGCAAGGCCCATCGGCTGATCCGGACTACACCCCAATGTTTGAATCAATGACTCAAGTAATGATGCCAGTCCATTTGAGGTCATTGGGCGAGTTTATATTTGAAGATTGTATTTATGGGCTAACGTCAATTTCAAGCGGTTATCCTTAGCCCGGCATTGCGAAATATTTATTACAGCGCGCTTGAATTTGCTACGCTGCCCACATTTGGATCAGCGCGAAGACTTAACAAGGTGACGCAGTGATCCTTCATCGAACAGCCTTCACAATCGGATTGACATGATCGGCGCACCATCGTGTCGGCCTTCGTGATGTGCATGGATGGAATCCTGAATGGCGCCTGATCCTGCCATTGGGCAGCCCCCACCGTGAGCGTGCCCTCGCGACCAGCAGTACCCGGCCATCACGGATACACAGCACCGTTGCCCTGTCTTTCATAGCAGTCTGACCTCTTGTGCGAGGCGCCGATTTTATGGCGACACGGACGATGAAGCACTGTCGCGCATGACTGCAAGCGGGTTCTCCGAGACCCGCGCGCGGCCGAAAGCCATGTCAGGCATGCGAGCCTGCAAGCACGGCAAGTAAATGGAGCATGCCATGACACGGACGTACGAATACAACGGGTTCAGCCTGCAGGTCGCAGTCGAATCCGATTGCCGCAGCCGCCCGGCAAAACGCGCGTCGGCACATCCGGGCTATGTCGCGGTCGTTCGGATTTGCGAGGCAGGCAGCGCAGTGCCCCGATTGTCGCAACTCAGACTGGGTGAAGCAGGCGGCCACCCGTTCGATAGCGAGGCCGACGCCCTGAATGGCGGGTACATCGCAGCGCGCACGATCGTGGACGACCTTTTAGGCCAGGACATTGCCGACTCCATCGTCATGCCATTGTGGCAGTCCCCGGTTACGCTACCTTCCCCGGGGTATTGCTGCCCCCCAGCGAACGCGCGAAACGGCCCGAAAAGGCGCCCCCCGCCGGGTGTGACTCTGGGGCGCCTGATCCAGAATCCGACCCGCTCCAGCGGAATCGACTGTGGTTCTACAAATGTGCAAGGAAGCCCCGGCAATCATCCAAGGGCTTCGCACCATCGTTGAGTCTTCGTGCCCCTGCTGTCCGGTTTTCAATCATCGAGGGCTTCGCGCTCAAGTCGCTCGCGCGAAACGTGGCGTACATCCGTGCCCTTGACAACATAAATGACGAGCTCCGCCAGATTCTTCGCGTGATCCCCGATCCGTTCGATGGCCGATGCAATGAACAGGTAGTCGAGCGCAGAAGCGATGAGGCGAGGATTCTCGGCCATGTACGTTGGCAGCTTGCGCACAAAAGCGCGGTAAAGGTCATCGATCGCCTCATCCTCGCGCATGATCCGGGCTGCCGCAACCGTATCGAGTCGGGCGAATGCAGCGAGCGCGTGATGGAGGATGGTTGCCGCCATCTGACCGGATGACTGGATCTCGGCAGTATTGACGTTCCTGCCTGCACCGTCATTCGCGATTCGTCGCGTCCGCTTCGCGATCTTGCGTGCCTCATCGCCGGCGCGCTCGAGATTGGTAATGCCCTTTGAGATGGCCATCAGTCGACGCAGGTCGGATGCGGCGGGCTGGCGTCGCGCGATGATGTTGCCGCACTCGGCATCGATCTCGACTTCCATCGCATTGAGTCGATGCTCCTCATCAACCACCTTCTCGACCAGGCCCATGTCGAAGCGGCTGAGCGCCTCCATCGCATCGGTCAACTGTGATTCAACCAGTCCCCCCATCTCGAAAAACCTCGACGACAGGTGTTCAAGGTCAGCGTCGAACCCGCTGGAAATGTGCTTGTCTGGCATTGAAAACTCCTCTTACCCGAAAGAAGATAAACTGTTTGTACGATTTGTCAAACCTGCGCAAAATCATGAAGCCACAGGCCACCAGGAACAGAAGCGGCAAACGACCGTATGTGCACACGGCTGCAGGTGGCAATAAGGCAGCTGCTGGCAAGGAGGCGGTTGATACGACGAAGGTTCGACGTTCGGCGACGAAGGCGAAGACCCGGAAGGCAACGCCCGTTGAAGAGCCTCCCCCGCGCGTCGCCGGGCACGGCAGGGAGCACGTCAAACGGGAAAAGGTCGTGCGGGACACCTTCACGATGCCGAGGTCGGACTACGAAAAGATCGCGGCGCTCAAACAGCGGTGCCTCGATGCGGGCGTCGCCGTGAAAAAGAGCGAGCTCGTGCGGGCGGGCCTGCTTCTGCTGGAGTCTGAACCAACGAAACGCCTTCTCGCGGCCGTCACGGCGGTCGAGCCGGTCAAGACTGGCCGGCCACCAAAATCGAAGTGAGCCGCGTGCGGGGCCTGATAGTCGCGCCATATAGCGGCAAAACCCGGGGCTTGCGAGAGGACCTCGCGCTTACCCTGTCCCGGCTCCGGGGCTCAGCCGGTAATGGTTCAGGTCCGATGCGAATGTGCAGGTAAGGCGCGACGCGCCCGCACGAAGAGTCACATGACCAGTCGTTCGGCACGGAGGGCCCTGAATCATGACATTGACGTTCACGCTGATCGACCTGGCCGGATCCGTTGCGCTGCTCCTGTGGGGTACCCACATGGTGCAGACCGGCATCCAGCGCGCGTTCGGTGCCACCCTTCGCTCACTGCTCGGTCGGACGCTACGCAGGCGACTCGGCGCCTTCCTGGCCGGGATCGGCGTCACCGCAGTATTGCGGAGCAGCACGGCGACCGGACTCATGACGGCCGGTTTCGCCGCCGGCGGCCTGGTCGATCTGGTCCCCGCGCTCGCCGTCATGCCCGGCGCGAACGTCGGCACGACACTGATCGTGCAGGTGCTGTCGTTCGATGTTGCAGCGGCCTCGCCAGCGGTGATACTCGTCGGCGTGCTGATGTTCCGGAAGGCTTCAAACACACGGGCACACGATCTGGGCCGCGTCCTGATTGGCCTGGGCCTGATGCTGCTCGCGCTGCACCAGTTGCTCGGGCTGATGACGGACTACGAGGACGCGCCCAGTCTGCGCATGCCGCTGGGCGCCGCATCCACCGTGCCGCTGATGGATGTGCTGCTGGCAGCGGGTCTGACCTGGGCGGCGCATTCGAGCGTGGCGATCATCCTGCTCATCGTGTCGCTGTGTGCGCAGAACGTGGTGCCGCCCGAAGCCGCATTCGCACTGGTGCTGGGCGCGAATCTTGGCACTGCAATCAACCCGCTGCTGGAGGGGGCCACCGCGGGTGATCCGACGTCGAAGCGGTTGCCGGTGGGCAATCCGCCCTCGCGGGCCGTGGGCGTTGTGATGGCGCTCGCCGCGCTCGGGCCGCTTGGCCGGCTCATGGTCACGATCGCACCGGACAATGCCCGGTGGTGGCCGATTTTCATACGATGTTCAACCTTGTGCTTGCCTGCCTGTTCCTGCCGGTGCTGTCTCCGTATCTCGCAACGTCAGGCCGCCAGCGTTGTGCTGCCGGCGGCACTGAAGCTCGCTATCAGTGCCCGTTCACGGCATCCTTGAACGCCTTGCCCGCCGTGAATTTCACCGTCTTCGCGGCCGGGATCTGGATTTCGGCGCCAGTCGCCGGATTGCGGCCCACCCGCGCGGCGCGCGCGCCCGTCGAAAACGAACCGAAGCCGACCAGTTGCACCGTGCCGCCCTTCGTCACTTCGCCGGTGATCGCCGCGATCACCGCATCGATCGCCTCGCCGGTTGCCGCCTTGCTCTCGCCGGTCTTCGCGGCGACCGCATCCACCAGTTCCTGCTTGTTCATTGTTTTTGCCTCGTTGTGGTTGAAATCCCGTCACCCTACCCGATCGACGCACCGCCGCGCAATTGGCGCGCAACAGCGCAGCCCTCGGCCAGCCAATGCAACCCACTATCTTTAGCCGTGTATGCGTTCCGGTCCTGTCTGTCGCGTGAGGACTTTGCACGTGCAAAGTTCGGCGGCTCAGCGAAAGGCCAAAGGCTTTGGTTCTGCGCCGCAGACGTCCGCTGACTTTTCGGACGTTCCAGCGTCAAAGCTGCACAGCCCGCCAAGGCCCTCCGCCTTTCTGCGTCCGCGCTGGTCGTGCCTGTGTGTCCACAAATCCGGTCGCCTTCGGCCTCGCGCCCAGATCGCCCTCGCGTGCTCCGCAAGTCCTCGTGCCATATGACCGGGTACAGTCGGCGCCCGCTCGCGGCACGGCTGAAAAACCCCGCCGCGTGCCGGCGCAATGACTATGACGTAGTTGTGGTCCGTGCTAGCGATACCCGACCGCAAAACGGGGCAAGGCGGGGCTGGCGGGAGACTGGCCGCCCGTCCTTGCTCCGCCAGAACCGGGTCCGCGAAGGTGCGGGCCATTTTTTTTCGCCCTTCCAACCCTGATACTCCACGTATCAGGGTTACGTTTAATGGTGTTAACTTGTGATCCACCACATCAGTCACGGAAATTTGCTGGTCGATGTCGCCTTACGCGGACAGCAACGCTTCGATTCATTACGTAGCGTTTGATACGTTTAGCATTCGAATCAATACAAACGAGCGAACGAGCGTGGTGCGCAACGTCCGGTCGATGGAAAACGCGCTGATGAAACGCGCCTGGCTAGAAATGGCGCCGCTTTTCGTGAAACATTCCGACCAAAATCGCTGTAAAGCCCCGCTCTATCTGGTTTTCCGTCCGCCCCCCTTTAACTGCCGAGTGTTTCACGGTCGTGCATCGGGATGCAGATCTTCGTCATGCCGCAGCACGAGCATCGCCGACCGGCGCGGCTGGCGACCACTTCTCGCACGTCGGCATGGAATGGCGACCGGTTCGCCGGCCGTCGCGCCCATCTTGGTCAGCGTCTGCGGTGCACTGACGTCGCGATTGTGCGGCAACTGGCCTCCACCACGCCCGCATGCGGCTACGTCGAACAACCGGACATTACCGCCATAATGTCCGCTAACTTGTATGGGGCTTATACAGCCCTCACTCAAATTAGCCGAGGGTTTACCCTTAAACTTCGGAGCATCGGTGGCCACCGTTCACCGCGACTTCGACGGCGTGCGCATCGAAGGAACACAGTATTCCGTCTGAGTTCATCGCCCGAGTGTGCCGCCACCCAGCGATCGGCATTGCCGTGGCAGTCTGCCGGCACCGGTTTCCAGCCGGGCAGCAGTGGCGGCTCCTGCCCGCACCGCGAGCACCTCCCGTCGGCGCAAGGCGGTGCCGAGTTCGGCGTACTGCGGATCGTCCCCAGCGTCAAAAAACGCCCACCGGCCGTCGTGCTGGAGCACTGCCAGGGGGATCGCTTCGGCAGGCGCGACCGTCAAGCACGGCGCATGCATCGGCCAGCAACGCGGTATGAGCGTCCCGCCCTCCCCGCAACCGTCGGCTGGCATGCTCCGCGCACTGCTCAACACGCTAGTGGGCCAGCTGCCGGCCGGGCCGGTGTACGTCGACCGGTGCCAGCCAGCGATGAGCGCGCCGGCCGCGGTGCGCACCAGCGTATGTGCGACGAGCCGGTGGGGCAGGTCCGCGAACGGCTCATGCAGCCAGCCGCGCACGGCCACACGACGTGACGCTGTCCGCGCGCCGCAGCCGCTCCGTTCTCTGAATTATTTAGGGTCGGACTCCTATTTTTCTCGTTCCTCCGCTGCCCTCTACCCTTCCCCGTGCTGGCCCTACCGGTCGTCGTCGTGGACGAATTCCTGATCGTCGCGCACGACGATTCACCCAACGCAGAAGCCGTTGCCGCGCCCTATGCTACGGGCTTTCCGGAGGACATGACATGAGCGCGCGCGATACCTTGCCGCTTCAGCGTGAAGGCGGCGCCGCCGCCCGCGCCGGCACGCCTGCGAATCGGTAGGAGAGCCCGGTCCTCCCACCAGCCATGACCGGCGAGGAGATCGTCGCCCGCTGGCTGACCGCCAAGGCAACCGGCCGCGGGCGGCTGGCCACCACTAGCTGGCGCAGTACAGGATCAAGGCGGAGCGCCTCTTCTGGTATGCCCGGCAGACGGGCGCGCCGACTTCCGCGTGGACCCTAGACGACTTCGCCGGCTTCATCGCCTTCCTGCAAGCGGCCGGCGCCGTGTGCCATCCGCACGCGCGCAGTCCGGCGCGGTTCACCGGACTGGCCGCCGTTCCTCGGGCCGCTCACTGACCGCTCGTCCGGCCAGGCCCAGAAAATCGTCACGTCTCTGTTCGAGTGGCCGCGCAACGTCGGCTACCTAAAGATCAATCCCGCCGTCGGCCGGCGCATACCAGGATAGCAGGTGCGATTCGCGCCTCCCGACTTGTGCACCCTGCCGTGCGACGCAATCGACAGCCGCGCAGAAGGCACCCGCCCAAGGGAACTGCTCAAGGCTGGCGACCGGTTTCTGGTGGAACCGTTCTCGCGCACGGGGCTACGCACCACCGAAGCGGTGAAGTGCCGGATGCACCATGTCGAGATCCACCGTGTTTCCGGGGTGTTGCGCCGGGAATTCCCGGACGCACCCGAGTTCCAGTGGCTGCTCCATGTGGAAAGTGGCAAGGGTGGCAAGGAACGCTGGGTACCGTGTAACGAGGGCGCCCTGTCGCTACCGGCTCGCCTTCAGTCTGCCGCCCGTCCCGGCGCCGGGCGCCCCTCTGCCGCTGGTGCTGTCGGCCCGCCGTACCCGCTTTGGTCAGTGGAAGGGCGTCCGGCACCGCGTGGCGATCTGGGACGCGATCACCGGCCAGTGGGATGAAGCCTTCGCGCATGCCCGGGCGACCGGGCGCGACGTCGACGAAAAGGAGCTGAAGCAGTTTGCCGGAGCCTCCACCCACTGGCGGCGGCACAGCTACGCGAAAGGGCTCCCAGAGGCGCTCAAATACGGGCTTGACGCCCGATCGGCGCTCGAGAACATGGGCCACGCCGATCAACGGACCTTCAACTAGTACGTCGACGAGCCGCTGAAGCGCGCGCTTGCAACGCACCTGGCACGCGAACGCGCGACCCGCTAACAGTCGACATACCGCGACTATCGGGCGCCGCCGTGCCGTGAAGGCCCTTGTCAGCGCGATTGGCGTGGCGGACACTGACGGCACGTAGGGCGCTCACCAACGCCGCTCGCCAGTGCTCCGCCGAAACACGGGGCGTAGCGGCGCGCCAGTCACGAACCATCATTGATGCGGAGTCCCTGGCTGATCCCAAGTCGACTCTCGACCGGTTGTGCACTCGCTTGTGTTTGGGCCTCTTCTGGGCTCACTTCACCCACTTGAAGCAACACCTTAAAGGGGGACGAGGCAGAAGCCCCGTTTGGTAGAGATATTCATGTGCCGAGTCGTTTGCGCGGACGCAGAAATAGTCTAACCACCGCGGCCACGCGCCTTCAGGGTGCCCAGAACCGCCAGCGCCAGATCCGATGCCGTCGACAAGAATCTGAGCGCGCGGCAAGTAAACGCTCTGGGTGTTCATAGTTCGGCCTAAACGGTCGCTGATTTCTCAGCGGCGCAAGATTCAAAAGCAGCTTGTCGCTTGGCAGTTTTATTGATACGCCGACGGCAGTTTGAATGTGTCAGTAATACTGACACATCCTCCAAACCGGCCGGTCCACAGCTTCAGTTCTGTGCTGCTCGCTAGAGTGTCAGTATTACTGACACCGAGCATAGCCTCGACTGGATATAAAAATGCCCGCTCGAAGCGGGCCTTTCTATGCGGGACACGCCTGACGTTCAGCGAGGCTCACCCTTGTACAGCTCACTAATGAGCTGCCGTATTCGAGTCTCCTGCGCCTCGTTCAAGGACCCGGTCTTGATTTTGACCGTGAAATTGTTGACGTCCTTGGTAATACTTCCAGCTTGGTCCTTGCCGGCGAAAAACTTCTCAATGAGGCGCTCCCGAGCCGCCGTCCCGGTCGCGCGACGTGTGACCATGGCGACAATTGCCGGAGCGAATTTGCCTTGAGCCAACTCGCCTTTCACAACGTCTGGCCACAGTTCTCGCGCTGCCAATTCGGCGTCCGCCCCGTGTTTCTTCAGAGCAGAAACAACCTCCTCAGCAGCGTTGCAGCCGAGAAGACCAGGCTGCAAATCGAGGTCGTTCTTGATGAAGTCAGGCAAATTTTGAAACGCGAGAAACTGGTACAGGCCAGTGCGTGACAGGCCAAGTGATTCCGCCAACCGCTTGCGGCTCGGAAACTCAGTCTCAGACCGCCGGATGGAGATGGCCACCTCATAGTCAGACAGGTCGTCCCGTCCCAGATTCTCGACAAGCGCCAAGACAATCATGTCCTGGTCGGAGCATTCGATCACTACTGTCTTGATGTTCTCAAGCCCGAGCATCTTATGTGACCGCCAGCGGCGTTCCCCGGCGACAATCTGGTACGCCGACTCGACGCGCCGAACAACGATGGGCTGCATTAGCCCCACTTCTCGAATCGATTCCGCCAGCTCAGACAGTTTGGCTTCATTGAATACTCGCCGTGGCTGCCAAGGATTCGGGACGATGGCGGAAACAGGCAATTGCGACGACGTGCCCGTCGACTCCAGTTCCTGCACCCTTAATTGCGCGGCCGCCAATGCCCCGGCCATACCCGGCGCGGTCTCTGTGCGACTCGCGCGCCGGCCGGCGTCGGGGGTTCTTTCCGCTGTCGACCGAAGACCGGCGGTCTTGGCCAGCATCTGGTCACGAATATTGCCGTTGCTCATTGTGCTGGCCTCCATTGTTGGACGAACATGTCGTCAACCCATTGGCAGTAGTCGACGAGCGGCTGTCTTACCCGCGCCAAGGACTTGGCTTGGCTGTGTGAGCTGCTGATGTCAAATACGGTAGTGAACGCGAGCGCGCCCGAACTCATCACGGAACTAGCTGGAACCTCGAACTGCGACAGCCAGTGCCGGTAAGCGCCCTGCGCCCAAGTGCGTACGACAGGAGCCGCGGAAGTGGTGCTGTAATTCACACGAGTCAGCAAGACGGACACGAAGTCATACTTTTTGTTGGATTCGTATTTGATAAAGGACTTGGCAACGTCGGAGAAAAGCCGCCAGAACGAAAGTGAACTAAAAAAGTCGAGATTCTCCGGGACCATGGGCATCACCATCGCGTCCGCGGCTAACAGAGCATTCAGATTCAGGTACGAAAGAGAAGGCGACGTGTCGAGAATGATGTAGTCGTAGTGCTTGCGCAAAGGCGCAAGCCCGTCGCGCAGCACCTGCCAGAATTTGAAGCCGGGAATCTTCATCTGCATTGCTGGAAGGTGATACTCGGCGCCGACCAGCTCAGTATGAGCGGGGATGATGTCTAGCCCATCCCAATAAGTCTTCTGCACTTTCGCCAGCAGGCCGCCCTCTACCTTCTGGTCATAGATATAAGGGAGCACCGTGTCGTCAGCAAAGACTTCCTTCTCGGCATACAAGCCACACAGCTCCGAAAGGGAAGCCTGGGGGTCGAGGTCAACTACCGCAACCTTTCTCCCGCGCAAGCTCAGCCCTTGGGCAAGACACATAGCTGACGTAGTTTTGGCCGAACCGCCCTTGAGCTGCGAGGTAACGACCACTTTGCCCTCAAAGTCACTCGGACCAACTACCAGCGGCGTCTGGTAAATGTTCGATACCTTCTGCACCCAGTTTCGAGCTTCAACCAATGTGAACAGCCGACTACGGCTTCGGCCAGTTCCCGTGGACTGCCCCTCCGGCAAGACACCGTCCCCCTTCGTTGCAAGGTATTGCACTTGCTGGCGCGTCAGCCCACACAGCTCGGCGACCTCACCCGTAGTGAACACCGGTGCTTCCTTACGCGGGCGCGGCGCCAGAATCTGGTCTCGCAATTCAGTTGCATAATCGGTGACGACGTCCGCGAAATCGGAGATTTCCTCAAGCGTCACGGTTCGGTCTATCGGCATCGGTTGACTGACATTGGCCATTTCTGAGTTTTCCCTGGAAATTGAAGCTAAACGGAGAATACAGGAAAAACGCAAAAACATGCTTGTTTCATCGCCTGAAATCTGAAGAGTCGCGCCTAAACCACTGTTTTCTATATGTTCAACGCCCAGCCCCAGCGACAGACGGCCAACGAGTCGCCGCCGCTACAGGTACAAAATCTCTCACCTTTGCCAAGCTACACGAGCCGAGGTGACCGTGTTCCGGTCGCGATGTAAGAAACGACGTAATCAGGCTGCTGCCGTAGTTGGGAAAAAACAGACATGTCGAGGCAGGAAAGCGGACCTGCGGCACGAGAATCGCGGCTCGACACCGCGGACATCTCACGTTCCCCTTTCACTAACCACGAACCAGAGCTATAGGTGAGAGATTGTGTACTCGGTTTGTCCGGTTGCCCATGTAACAGCTTATTGGGCACAAAGTTTCTCACCCTACCGATGCACGAAGGCTCCCCACGGAAGCGCACTTCCATTGGCCATCGCCAGTCCACTGAATAGGTGGGAGATTCTGTAGCGTACGCTCCTCGAGGAATCTCAAAGCAAGGCCACGCGTACAAAATCTCTCACCTTTCGTAGAGCAACTGCAGCTTGGTCCGTCCGGCATCTGTTTTAGCTGTTTTGGCCTCACTGCCAGCTTGACGACGCCCACTTTCATCCGCATCACGCGCTCTCAATCTCTTCGGGTCGGATTCCCCGGCGCTTGCGACGCAAGCCGATCGAAGATCGGCAGTTGGGAAAGCTGCAGTTGATACGGCGCCCCGTGGGGCGGGAGCTTGATTCGCGCGATGACCTGCGCCCCGGTTTGTAGGTTGTTTTATAAAAAAAAACCGACCTACAAACCAACAGGGAAAATCAGAATTCTTTA
This sequence comes from Paraburkholderia sp. GAS32, assembly GCF_050434225.1. Lineage (NCBI taxonomy): Bacteria > Pseudomonadati > Pseudomonadota > Betaproteobacteria > Burkholderiales > Burkholderiaceae > Paraburkholderia > Paraburkholderia sp. GAS32. The sequence goes on from NZ_JBNPVS010000026.1 coordinate 25,587, forward strand.
ATATCAATAAGTTAAGGCGTGTAGGGTGAGAGTTGATGTGTCACAGGTGAGAGAAAATGTACCTCTCAGGTGAGAAATCTGAAGGGTAAAAGTGAGACTCGTTGGACCGGGAGGTGAGAGAAGGTGCAATAGCCCGTCCTGAGGTGAGAGATTTGGCGGCAGGTCTGTGGATAAACGGGCGGAACCCCGGCCGCACAGAGGTTTGAGCGCCACGTGTCTGAATTGGCGGTGAGACTTGTTGTACGGAAGGTGAGAGATGTTGTACCTGCGGTCGTCGACGGCGCGAAAGGTGAGACGCATCCATTGACATCTCACCTTTATATGCTTAGAGTCTGCTGAAATTTTGGTAGAAGAATAGCTGCATTTTTCAGGGAACATGCATGGCCAGCAGCGTCGAACGGCGAGTGACCCCGCTTCAATATGCGCTTGACCTTTTCGTCGAAATGGCGCCGACACGAGGGTCTATCAATGAGGCCGTCTCTGACAAGGATATCGGCTATCAAAAGAACCGGGTCTTTGCTCGCATTATTGGCCTCGGTCTATCCGCTAGGCGTTTCGTCGACGCCGCGTACTTTATCGTCGCGCAGGACCCTGAGATTCAAGAAGCCTACGATGTCACGCTCAGCTTTTTCAAATGGCTGATGCGCTATGACAGTAAAAACAAGAAGCATTTTTCCAGCGTCATTCGTAGCGTCAAATCTTCCATGCTCGAAGTGACAAGCGCCCCAGTCGTGTCCGTCGATTCGGCTGGACGGATGGTGGAAGAGTCCGTTGAAAGCGGTGGCGAAAAGGGCAGGGCAGTCGATGAAGAGGCGGATGACCAAGACTTGGTGGTCGAGAATGAGGATGGCGACTGGCTTGAGCTGATAGGCCGCGTCAGTGTCAGAAACGGTCGGATTCGATTCAGGGTGCCGGTTGAACTGCAACGCCTCATCAAGGACCCCGAGAACTCTTACTGGACTAGCCTGTTAATCACCTCGAGATTTACGCTCATCTATGCGCGCGCAATCTACGACCATGTCCTGCCTTTCGTTCCGCATGCGGTAACGGAGTGGCTGCCGCTGGACCTCGTTAGAAACCTGCCTGGAAAGTCATGGGCAAACAACGCTGAATTTAAATACTTCAAGCGTGATTACCTAGAGCCAGCCGTGAGCCAAATCAACGAGCTGTCTGACATCGAGCTGTCGTATGAAACCCGGGCAGGGACACCGGGTTCGCGAAAGAAAGACCAGATTCGCTTCAGGCTCAAGCGCAAGGAGGCAGCTGTGGCCTCCAAGGCGGATATGCTCAATTCGGTAGCGCTTTTCATGACGCTGCAGAAGGAATTCGCTCTGTCCGAAAAACAGTTTGAGACAATCGCGCAGAACCGGGCAGTGTGGACCGATGAGCGCATTCAACACGCCATCGAATACACCCGGTGGAGAATCCGACAGGGCGACAAGATTAAAACGGCTGCGGGGTACATGATGAAAGCCCTTTCGGACAACTACCGAGTGTCCGAAGCCGATAAGCAGGTTGAGTTGATTCAGGCTCAACTGGTTGACGCGGCGTCGGTTCAACAGGAGTCCAAGTCCGACATTCAAAAAGCAGTAGCGGCCAACTTAGCGGCAGCTAACGCCGCAGCCGAACAGCGTCGACACGAAGAGATCCGCCTCGCGCGCGAATACTTTGACACGGCAGACAAGAAGAAACGGGAGGACCTTGTCCGCAAGTTTGTCGCATCGAGCACGATGGGACTCCGGGCGATTGAACGTCAGATGCTTAGACCTGCCCAGGTAACAGAGGCGAACATCCTGACCTTTCCGGATATCGCCAATACCTTTGGCTCCTTTGTTGCCGGCGAACTTAGAAAAGCCGGACGTGTGCAACGCAAGTAGACGTAAAGGCGCACTAACTAGCCTTACTGGCTTTTGCGTTCGCTTCCGGCAGTTCTCGCTGAAGCGCCGGCGCTTCTGTCGAGTTTCGACCTGTGTCCCCAAGTACTCGCTCCGCCGGCCGACAGCAAGAGATTCAGCATCTGCTCGATTTTTTCCAGGTATGGCGCGATCTCCGCCACGTTGGGGATGTCAAGTCGAAGATAACGTTGGCCTTTGACCCTGCTTATCCTGACTCCGTTGGGCGAAGATCCTTTTTCGGTCGCAAGGATCGACAAAATCTCGCTTGTTGAGGCCCCCGACGATACCGAGTTCGATCGATTAACGATCTCGGCTTCTCCGAATTCTTTTAGTAGCTTTTGCAGTGTCGCTACATGCGAAAACGAGAGGGCTGTCTTTGTGGCAAACAAGGCGAGTACCGATTCAGGCAAGCGGGCCGCGCTAATCCTGCGCGAGATCTGGAATATCGAGACGCCTAGTTCCAAAGCCATAGCGGTCTGGCTTGGCCAGACATTTCGCTCAACCATGGAAAGATAGAATCGACCCATTTCTAAGATGGGCGCATGGTCCTGCTTCAGCCGCCGATGATACGCAGCCGCCGTGTGGCGAGTCAGAACGTCACGATGTGGAAGATTATTTATTTCCAATTTAGGCCTTGGCTGCTGTGTCAACTAAAAAATATGGGCCAGCGCCACGGGTGCTGGCCGGAGTCGAAATGCTTCGCGAATTGCAGAGGATTATAAAAGCGCTTGGCCGGTGCTTACTTTCTGGCCCCCCGTGCCAAGCAGAAGCAGGCGCGAAATCTCGGCATCCGTCCACTACTCGTTCCACGATCCGCTGCCAGGTTTCTAAACTTGCAGACTTCCCGCTTATCTGCACCGCCTTAAGATCCTCCTCGCTGCAACAAAGCAGAACGACCAAGCCAAGACATCAGGGCGCGGATGTGCAGCCGAATGCAGAGGGGCACCCATGCGCCGGGCTTTTGTGGCGCGTTGTAACTCGGCGAGTCTTGTTGTCACTATTGATTCGTAACAATCGGCCCCGACGGGTCGGTATGCCGCGGTCGTTTATTGCAAAATCAGCAAAAGGAGTCTGAACCGGTTCAGACACCCGTCACCGGCGTCGCAGCACCCAATGGGCGGACTAAATCTTTGAATGCACAACAATTTCTCTTGGTCTTCGTCTCGAAGATGGCGCGAATTCCCCTAGTTTTGCACGTGCAAAATATTTTTCAACGGGACCACTCTCAAGTGACCTTACACGGCTCTCACCACGAAGTGACCCCTAAAAGCCGACGAAATACCGCAGCTTTGCGGGAAGTGTGTCTGAACCGGCTAAACCGTTGCGCTGCCAACCCCTTGAATGGTGGAAAGCGGACGTAAAACGCTCATCTTTCGCATGACCCGATTCCCCTCCGGACTGATTCAATTGAGTCGGCCTCAATGGATCGTTCGTCATGCGCTTATTCCGCAGCAAGAAACAGGTAGCTCTCTCCACCGCACCAGGCGGTTATTCCGAAGAAGATCCCGAAAAGATCATCTTCGACATGGGCACGCGCCTGCGCGTCGAAGCGAATCACTGGAAGACGTTCGCTTTCCTTCTTGTTTTCGTTGCAGGCGGGGCTGTCTACACGCGAAACCCCGCGCCGTCGGTGGTGAAATCGTATGGCGTCTCCTCTGACGTCAATGGACATCCTGTCGTCACGCAGCTGACCTCGTACAAGCCTGACGATCAGGCGATTCGCACGGCGCTGCGTGAAACCGTCGAGCGCTGGTTCACGATCGAGCCGGTGCTGACCGACGACATCCAGTCATCGCGCATGGCCCGCAACGTCAACGGCGTGAAGGCCATGATGACTGGGAATGCGCGCAACCAGTTCGCAGACTGGATCAAAGCCGACGCGCCATTCCAGGCGATCACGCTTAACCCTAAGCTCGTGCGGGAGCCACGCGTGACCAACGTCGCGCTGCTCGAAGACTCCACAGCGGTCGTCGAATTCAGCACGAGCACAAGCCAGCAGCCGACGGACAAGCCGGTCGTCCAGAAGTACGCGCTGACCTTCCGCTATCAGATCGTGCCGCCAGCGTCCGAAGATGCGCTCGGCTCGAACCCGTTCGGCCTGTTCTATCCGCTGTTCTCCATCCAGAAGACCCAATGATGATCGCCTCCCGCACGCTCGCCCTGTGGGTCGCCGCCTTTGCGTGCGCGGCCTCCGCCACGTCGCCCGTCTTCGCCGCGAGGAAAGGCGGCTCGCCGGCCTCTTTCGATCTTGCCACGGCGGTGAGCGATCCGATGAGCCCCGTTAATCCCTACAACGCCGGTTCAGACCCGGTGACCATGCCGGGCGACGCGCGCATGGCGGTGTTTCCGTACAGCCGCGACCAGATCTACCGGATCATGACCGCGCCGCTGAAGAACACCACAATCGAACTGGCGAAGGGCGAGAAGCTCACGACCGATCCAGCCATGGGCGACTCTATCCAGTGGGTGATCGATACCGATGGTGAAAACCACGTTTTCGTGAAGCCCGTGAAGCCGGGGCTCGTTAATACGCTGCACCTGACGACGAATTTCCGAGAGTACGACATGACGCTCGTGTCGTCTCCAATGGGCGGCCTGTTCTATCAGACGGTCCGCTTCAACTACCCTGGATCGGTCATGGCCAAGGTCCGCGCGCGCGAACAGGCCAGCGACGCCGGCGGCTTCCGAAGTGACGACGGCAGCGTTGGCACCGATTCCGGTCCGATTGGCGTTTCGCCGGACAAGCTGAATTTTGATTACTCGGTATCCGGCTCGGCCTCGTTCCGGCCTGAGACGGTATTCGACGACGGCAAGTCGGTGTGGCTGCGACTGCCCGCCGACGCACCCTTTGCGGTGCCGCTGGTCAAGGACCACGGCGACACCGTCAGCCCGAACTTCATCCGACGCGGCCAGTACATCGTGGTACAGGAGCTCGCGAGCGAGATCGTGCTGCGTGCGCCCAATGAAGAAGTGACGGTGAAGCGGCGCCGTCCGGGTCTGTTCGGCTTCTGAGGCTGACGATGAACCAGCAGAACGGACAGCAGAACGATCAATCGGGCGTACAGGCCGCCCTGTTCAAAGGCAAGTCGCCTCGTAACGCGCTCATTGCGGCGGGCCTCATCACGTCGCTGATTATCGGCGCGCTCGGTTTCTACTACCAGGTCAAGGAGAACGCCAAGGCCGACGAGGAAACCGCACTGCAGAAGAAGGCGAAGGCCGCCGAAGTGGTGGACCGGTCCAACAGCACGCAGGATCTCGACAAAACGATCGACGACCAGCTCAGTGCAGCGCACAAGCTGGCGGCGTCCGAAGCACGTGCGGCGGCAGCGGCGCGCGCTTCAGGCCAGTCGCCGGCTTCGGCGCCGGGCTCGGGCGCCGATCCGTCGCTGACAGCCGACGGCTTTCTCAACGATCAGGGCACGCAGTCGATGAAGGCGAAATCGGATGAGGACGCAATCTATGCCTCGCCTATTTTCAAGGCTGGCCTGAAGGTCAAGGATCCCGGCATGCAGCAGCCTAACCAGCTTGCCGGCATCCCCACGCCTGCGCAGGTCGCAGCGCAACAGGCTGCTGCGCAGCAGGCTGCGGCCGGCTCGGTAGGTGACCGGGTTGCGGCCGCGCTTTCCGCTGCCGGAGTCGGTGGTCAGCAGGGCGGCGCACGGCCCTATTCGACGCAGGATCATGACAGCACCTTCATGAAAAACGTCTCGGCGCAGTCGGAGAACGGGCGCGATTTTCCGCGTGGTGGCTTTGTGGGCCAGGCGCGCGGTTGCGTGCTGTCACCGCCACATCACATTGGCGTGCTCGCGACCGAGAAGCTGAATTCCGACCGCCCGGGCACGGCCGCACTCGTTGTCGAGCGCGACGTGTACGACAGCGTGCGTGGCGACTGCCTGATGATCCCGAAGGGCAGTCTCATCACCGCACCCTACAGTTCCGACATCCAGCCCGGCCAGGAAAGCATTCTTGTTGCTGCCAGCGAACTGCGACTGCCTAACGGCAAGCATGTGCCGCTTTATGGCGCACAGGGTGCGGACGGTGACGGCGCGGCGGGCTTCTCGGGCGACGTCAACAACCACTTCCTCAAGATCTTCGGGACCTCGTTTCTCGTCGCGATCCTGCTGCGTAAGTACGATGGCGGCGACACCAGCACGACGACCGGCCCGCTTGGCGTCACCCAGGTGGGCAGCACGGGCGGGCAGGTCGCCGCACAGACCGCGCAATCGATACTGGAGCGTTACAAGAACATCCCGCCGACGATCACCGACGATCCGGGCAAGCGCCGCTTCATGCTGAAGGTCAATCGCGACATCGTGCTGGAGCCGTACCGCGATGAATAAGCAACCTGCTGCGCGGCTCTTTCTCTGCACGCTGCTGTGCGCGACCGTGAACGTCGCGTCGGCCTCGACGATCGCCGAGGTGATCAGTCCCACGAACGTGGTGCTCGCGCACGGCAACGCGCGCGCGCTCGCCTCATTCGACGGGAAGCCCGTGGTCTGGTGCGGCCTGCGCGCATTCGAGTCGTGGGCGGCGCCCCTTGTTGGCCAGCCGGTCGGGAGCAGCCCGGACACCGGCATCACAGTATCGGTCGATGCCCGCGAGGTGCCGCTTGAGCGCCTGCTCGTGTCGAAAGGCTGGCTGCAGCCGGCAGCGCTCGATGACGAAGCGCAGGCGGCGATCGCGGAAGGGCGGGGCGGCTGGGCTTGCGCCAGCGTGACCGCGCCTTTCGAGCTGATGCACAGGACCGTCGATCCAAAGGTGCTGGCGGGCATCGCGCTGAACGAGTCGGGCCGCAACGGTCGCGCCTGGCCGTGGACGCTGAACATCGCAGGGCAGGGCTTTTTCTTTCGTACGCGCGAGGACGCCTATCGCGTTGTGCAGTCACTGATTGCCCACGGCCGCAGCGACTTCGACGTCGGCATCATGCAGATAAATTGGGGGTATCACTCCCACCGGTTTGCCTCGCCCTGGGATGCGCTCGCACCCGCGACGAGCATCCGTGTCGCTGAAGACATTCTCAACGAGAACTACAGCAAGACGCATTCGGTTGCGAAGGCGATCGCCTACTACCACAGCGCCAATCCGGTCCCGGGCCAGGCGTATCTCGCGCGCTTTGCGCGGCACCTCAACCAGATTCAGGCCGGACTATGAAGCACGCTGTTTCCCGCATCGTTTTCGCCTGCGCCACGCTGTCGGTGGTCCTGGCGTCGCACGCCGCAAACACTGACCCGTTCGATTTCGACTACGAGATCGCGGGTGGCATCGCCGAGCGCCCCGCGCTGATCTTCAACGACGGATCGAAGACGTACATCCAGCCTCGTGCCGGCCAGGTCATCACGGCAACAGGCGGTCATCAGGAAGGGCCGTATGTCGTTGTCGACGGCACACCGGAGACGATCACCTACACGGTCGCCGGACGCGCGGCAAGCGCACGTTGGACGAAGGCAAACGCGTTTATCGGTGCTGGCGCGCCCGGCCCGCTCGCATCGTTGCGCGACGACCAGCCCGCTGCGTTCGACGGTTTTACGAATCGACTGGTCCTAATCGGCACGCATGGGTCACTCGAGCCCGTGCGTGTGCTCAAAGCCACGATGCCTGTCGCGGCAGTCGTGAAAGCGCTCGCTCCGCAAGGCTGGACCGGATCGGCGCAGAAAGACGTGGATCTGACCGAAAGCAGCAGCTTCGCCACGCGCTCCGGCGAGAACTGGATGCAGGCGCTGGACCGCCTGCTGACGCAATGCGGTCTCTACGCCGACGTGGACTTCACGACGCGTCATATCCGCTTGCACCGGGACGCGCCGAAGTCGGGCGCGCTCAATTACGCTGCCGGCCAGAAATCGCAACCGGACGCAATCGCGCAGACGGTTGCGGCGCGGGAAGGCGCGGCAGGCGGATCGGCAGCCGGTGCGCCGTCAGCGTCGTTGCTCGCCCAGTACTTCGGCGCGCAGGCGATCCGGGACGGCGACGACACGCATACGCAGATCCGCTTTGCGGCGAAACCGGTGACGGAGTTGACGTTCAAGACGCTCGACGACCGTTCGCTGCACCCGAAATGGGACAACGACACCGGCGTCATGACCGTCGAGCGGGCCGAACGTATGCTGGTTTCCGACGGTACGCGCACGGTGGAGGTGGGCCGGTCGGCGGGCACGGTGTACGACTTTGACACGGCCAGTGCTGCCCATCTTGAGGCTGTGTTCGACCGCGACGGCCAGACGTACTTCAAGTTCGCCGACTCGGTCGTCCAGGTCCATGTGAGCGATGTGAAGCACCTCGGCTCAGGCGAGCAGAAGGGCCGCTACTACATGTTCAACGGCACGGCGGACCAGTTCATCGTCACGGCTGACGGCACCACCGTCAATGTCACGCGCCGTCACGACGTGAAGTATTTCGAGCGCCCCGCGCCGGCCACGACGTCCGCCACAACGGTGGCGAAATCGTGATGCGGACGACCCACGTCTTCGCAGGTGCCGTGGCTGCGCTCTGCGTGCCGCTCGCGCACGCAGACTGCCTCGACGACGCGGCCGCGTACCAGCATGTGAGTACGCAGCTCGTCCATGCGATCGCACAGCACGAGTCGGGCATGCGTGCGAACGCGGTGAACCTGAACAGCAACGGCACCGAAGACATCGGCCTGATGCAGATCAATTCGTCGTGGCTGCCCAGGCTGGCGCGCTACGGAATCCATCGTCAGGACCTCTTCAACCCATGCGTGAACGGCTACGTCGGCACGTGGATTCTTGCATCGAATATCCGGCAGTTCGGGCCGACGTGGAAGGCCGTCGGCGCCTATAACGCGGTCTCGACGCAGAAACAACTGATCTACGCAAACGCCATTTATCGCCGCCTGCAGCGGCTGGGGCAACAACAATGAATGTGACCATCGAACGAAATGACCGGGTGCGCATTTTCGCGCGCGTACTCGCCGCCGTACTGCTCGTCGCCGGGCCCGCATGGACGCGCGCGGCGACCGATCTCAATCAATCGCACGGCGGTGGGCCCGCGGGCGATGGCTGGCAGGTCCTGTCCGGTGTTCCGGCTGGCAATGTGTCTGGCGAACCTTTCGTCCCGGCTGCGGGCGCCTCGGCGTTGCCCCTTTCCACTGCACCCGCGTCGATGGCGGTGGCTCCCGTTGTACTCCCCTCTGCAACAGCGCCTTCCAGCGGTGTGCTCACGTTTTCTGTGTCGCCGGCGGACCGCAATCTGCGCAACGCCCTCGATCGCTGGTTGCAGACGCAGGGCTGGCAACTTGCATGGAAGGTCGACGACGATCTGCCGCTCGAATTCAACGCAACGTTCTCAGGCGACTTCACGTCCGTCCTCACGCAGGTGATGAAGGCCACCAACCATATGCGGGTGCCCACACGCGTATGCCGTCATTCGAACAACGTCATCCGCGTCGTGGCACGCGCGGCCAACTGTCAGGAGTAACCGATGCGCCACGCTTCGATTTTAAAGACTGCGATTGCCGCTGCGTGCTCGCTTGTTATTGCTGGCTGCGCTGTCACGCAGGGCGATGTGAACTCGGCCTACGACGCGGCGAATGGTGCGGCGAGTGCGGCCATGAACAATCTGCCTGGCTCGATGGCACTCGTTGAAGATGTGCCGACAGCGTTCCTCGGCGATCGCCTCGTGCCCGTCGCCTATGAAGCGACGCTGCCGGCGACGTTTCGCGAAAAGCGCATCACGATGCCGGCGAACCTCGACATCAACCAGATCGCTAATCTCGTTTCCGGCGCGACGGGCTATGCCGTTCACCTGAGCCCCGACGTTTTTGTGCCGCGTAGTTCACTGGTGCCACGTGAGGGTGCCTCGTCCACATCGGGCGGCGGCGCCGGCGGCAGCAGTTATGAAAAGCCGGTCTATGCGCAGGTCTTCGACGGATCGGCGGGCGAGTACCTGACCCGGATGACGCAGGATCTCGGCCTTGACTGGTCGTTCGATGGTTCGACCATCAATATCACGCGCTTCGTGACGCGGATGTACCAGATCGCCGCGATTCCGGGCAAGGTCTCCATCAAGTCGACCATGTCCAAGGGCATGGACACGTCCACCGGCAATCAGGCCAACGGCAGCGGTGGAGGCGGAAGCGGCGACACGGGTTCGTTCTCCGCGCAGACCTCGACCGGCCGTCAAGGTGAGTTCGACCAGATCCAGTCGATCACGGACGCACTGAACAAACTCCGCTCGCCGATGGGCCGCGTCAACGTCAATCCCCAAAGCCGACTGGTGATGGTGCACGACACACGCGAGGCCGCCGATGCGATGGGCAAGCTGCTCGCACAGGAAAACGCGGTATCCACGCGTCAGGTCGCGATCCGCGTGCGCACATTGCAGATTGCGCTGAATCGCGGTAGCCAGGCGGGTGCGAATGCCGATGTTGTGTTTAACGCGATTCAGGGTGGTCTTGCAAAGTACGCGATCACCTTTGTCTCACCCACGTCGCTTTCGTCCGGTGGTGGCACGCTTGGTATGTCGGTGCTGCGCCCGAATGCACCGTTCTCCGGCACCAATGCGGTCATCAACGCGCTGAACCAGTACGGTCGCACGGTGCAGGACAACACGCAGACCAAGCTGACGCTGAATGGCCTGCCGGTGTCGATCGCGTCGTTCCAGAGCGACGACTACCTGCGATCGACGACGTCTTCCGCAGGTAGCCTGACGGCAACGTCCGGTGGCGTGCCAGGTCTGAATCCGGGCACCGTGACGACCGGCGACTTCGTGAATATCCTGCCGTCGGTGAACGATCACAACCAGATCGTGCTGGCTTACTGGAGCGACAGTTCGAAGCTGAACGGCCCCTTCACCGAGAAGTCGGTCGGCTCTGGCCAGACCCAGCAGACGATCCAGCTCGCACATACGGTCGGCAGCAAGGACGATCAGATCGTCGCGCTCTCGGACGGACAGACGGTTGTGCTGTACGGGGAGATGACCGACCACGCTGACAGCACGACCAATGGCGGGATCGCCGGTATCACCGGGCTTTGGAACAAGGCAAAGACCTTCCAGGTCATCATGCTGACGGCTTCGGTCGTCCCGTCGATGTGAGCAGCGGCATGCACATTACCGAACCACTGCCGCGCGAAAAGAACGCGCGTCTCGTCTTCGGACTGGAGTGGCGCGCCTATCCATCGCGTCAGATGCGGGCCGAACGCCGTCGCTATGCCGATGATTTCGGCGCGACCCATTACGTCGAATACAGGATCGGGAAGGACGTCATCGGTGGCTTCTGTGCGCCAGAAATGGCGGAGATCAAGGGCGCGAAACTGTACTCGGCTGCCGCGCGCATCGCCCAGCATGACCGGGTCAAGGGCAAAGCCGCCGTGGTCGTTCTGCTGCAGGACGATCAGCGCGTGCACGTGGTCTTCGTGGTGCGCGGTGTCGTGCGCAGCGATGAGGTGCTCACAGTCCTGCAGGCACGGGACAGAAAGCTTGCCATCGAGCAGGAATGTCTGAAGCTGAACCTCCCGCTCACGACGCTCGGCTCTGGTCCGGCTGTAGGTGATGTTGACGAGAACTTTGGTGCGGCAGCGTTACTCGATGCGCGCAGAACCGCCCGGGTCGGCAAGGTCCCGGCCAGCGTTCCAACGATTGTGCCGGTCTTCGTCATCGGTGCCGCGCTCGTTTTCGGCGGGATGCAACTGGCCGACATCCTCAATCCGCCTGCGCCGCCCGCACCACGCGAACCGTCGTTCGAAGAAAAGTACGCGGCCGCTGTGCAGCAGACGTTTGCCGCAAAGATGCCGCGCGCAAATCTGCTCGCGCCGGCTCTGCTTGCGACGCTTGGTAACAGCGAGACGGTCGTCGCGGGCTGGGTGTTCGAAAAGGTGGTGTGTGGCACACAGGGCTATTGCGCGGAGACCCTGCGCCGGTATGGCGGCAGCTTCGATGATCTTCGCCAGGCGGCGCCCGAGGCGATGCGGCCGCTGCATTTTGATCCCGACGGTCTGCATGCGGGGGCGCGCGGCCCCCAGGTTCCTGCCGTCGCATTCGTGAGTGCCAGGGACCAGCGCACGTGGCTCACTGAACAGGGGTTGATCGACGCCTTGCAGACACCGCCACAACAGCTTTCGGCAAAACCGTTCGAGCTCGACAGCTACGGCTACACCGTGCACCTCGATCCCCCAAAACCGCTTCTCGCGGTCCCGATGGGCACAACCGATTCCCGCCCGGCGCAGATGATCCGCGTGGGCGAATGGACGATCAGCGGCTACCGATGGCAGTCGCCATTACTGGCGAGGCTTCCGTCGAACATGACGCTGGACACAATGACCGTCGAACTGAAGCTGGGAGAACCCGGCGCGAGCAGATCGCAAAGCGGCGGGACAAACATCCAGAACGGTATCCATTTCACAGCGAAGGGCAAATACTATGTTCTCAACTAAAAGCCTGCCGGCGCTTGCGTGCGCCCTGGTGCTTGCGTCAGGCGCGGCACATGCCCAGCCAAAAGCGACGCCGCCACATACGCAAACGGTCAGTTCGCACCTGCCCTCGGCAGATCTTGACCTTGGCGCAGAATCGCCGGCCAGCGGTGCATCCGCGCGCATGGGCGCAGCCTCACAGTCCGCACCCCCCCAGTCCGCAGCCCCACAGTCCACGCCCGTCGTCGGCGCGTCGGTGCCAGGGGAATCTCATCTCTCGATCGACGAGGCCGACAAGGTCACGCGATCGCAATTGCTGCGCCAACTCGTTGGCGGGTCAAACGTGGGAGCACCGACCGCGAGTGCCAACCCGGCGCAGCTTGTTCCTCCTGCGACTCCGGCCGTGGCCGCCCCGGTACCAAAGCTGGCGCCCGCACGGACACGTGCGGAACCTGTGCGTTTCGTCGGTGCATTCAGCGATATGAGCGGGCCTTCGGTTCTATACGAGTACCGCAACGCATCGTATCCAGCACACGTCGGAGCAAAGCTGCTCAATGGATGGACAGTCACCCGCGTCGATGGTTTTGTTGTCACCGTTGCGGAAGGGTCGGGCAAGGGCGCGCGCACGTGGACGGAAACGATCAGCGGTGGCACGCCAGCACAGGATACGCAGCAACCGGCGGTGATCGGGATGGCGGGTCGTGGATTGCCCGACCTGTCGGGTCCGCTGCCGCCGTCGATGCCTCTTTCCGCTGTTGGTCGCTAATTCAGGGACGCTAACCATGAGCATGTTTTCTGGCATTGAAAAGAACGAGCCGTCCACGGGCGGCATCTTCGGTCGCTTCCGCGCGTTCCGGGCTGGCTTTTCGGAAGACTCCGCTTCGGCCATGCCGATCGCCGGCTCGGAGAAACTGGACTCTGGCGACCGTGAGCCGCGTTTCACGGGCAAAAGCACCAGGGTAAAAGCCGAACCACTTGAGACAAAGCACGGGCAGCCGATGACCCTCGGCATGCGACTGCGGTCGGCCGACATCAGTGACGTCGACGTGCACGATGACGACGAGTTGCGTGGTCGATCGCCTGTGCCGGACCTCAATGCGTTTGCAGAACGAGCCGAACAGGGGGTAAAGGAAGCTGGCGACCGAGCGGCCGAAACGGTCAATGCCTCTGTAGCGTCAGTATCTACCGCTGCTGGTGAGGCCGGACTCGCGGAGGACGCGCAGCCGTCCGTGGCTGCTGAGGCTGAGCAGGACGCGACAACGGCAACGCCTGCAGAAGATGTAGCGGACGCCACCGCGTCGCCCGCCAGCGAAGTTCACGAGGCTCACGCGGTTTCCACACCGGTCGTGGAACTGGGTGAAGAGTACTTCGCTCCTGGATTACCTCAGCTCGCCTCGGCTGATGCACTCCTCTTCAAGCGAATCCTGAGCGAACGCGGCGCCGACGCAACCTTGCGCGTCACTGACGCCGCTCGCGCTGAGTTCGTGGCCGTAGAGGTCCAGGCGGGCATGGCGATTGTCATCACGACTCAATCGTTTCATGAGTCCGCGCTCTATCCGACGTACCTGAAGGATCTCGAGCGCGCCGACATCAAGGTGCATGAGGAGATGATCGCCGACGCGGAGGTCATCGCCGCGATCTACGCTCGCGAGCGAAACCGGTCGGCGGCCATCATCCCGGAAACGTCGCGCGCGATCGGAACGTTTCGCGATGTGTCAGAAGCTGCCCATGAATACGGCGCGGGCGATGTTCACTACGAGTACCGCGACTTCAACGACGATGTCGAAGTGCGTTTTCGCGTGAACGGTGACCTGTACACGTATCGCAAACTGTCGAAGTCGCTGGTGCGTCGCGCCCTGTCTGCCTCCTATCAGGATCTCGTCGCACGCAACACGAATTCGGGTGAGACATTCCAGCCGAGCGCGCCTCAGTCGGCCATGATCCCGCTCGTCGTCAACACGGACATTCTGAACATCCGCTGGCAGAGTTCACCGGTCGTCGGCGGCTTCGATGTGGCGTTGCGACTGCTCGACGGCAATTTCCGGAACCTGAAGCTGTTGATGCCGGAACAGATGGGCCTCACACGCAGCCAGTTGAAGATACTCGGCTCACTGTGCAACGTGAGTGGCGGGGTATCGATCTTCACGGGTGAGACGGGGTCAGCCAAATCGACGCTGCTGCGCGCGCTCTCGTACATGCTCTCGTCGCGCGATCTGCGCAAACAGTATGTCGTGAGCGAACCATCCGAATTCCCGCATCCCTGGCTTTCGGAAATCTCGATACCGCGTCGGCCGGACGAATCCGATGATGACGCGAGTCGCAAAGGGGCCGAGGTGATCCGCACACTGATGCGGATGGACCCGGATGACCTGACCGTCAACGAGATCCGTGACCGCGTGATGGCGGCACTGGTAGCGGAACTGGCGCTGACCGGTCACCCGGTCAGAACGACCCTGCATGCCGACAGCGCAATTGGCGCGTTCATGCGGCTCGCCGGCGGGCGTCTGCAGCTGCCGATGGACGAGGTCTCATCCGAAAAGTTCGTGAACGCCGTCGCCAACCAAAAGCTGATTCCGTTGCTGTGTGCGCACTGCAAGGTGCCGGCGCGCGACGTGTTGACGGCGCATCAGGTCCAGAGGCTCGAGACGAAGTTCGGTCTCGACACGTCGACGATGGCATGCCGCGATGACGCTGGCTGCGAGCACTGCCGGCTCAAAGGCCTCTTCACGCGGGCGGGAAAGGTGGCAGCGGGCACGAAAGGTCAGACGCTCGCCATGGAGATCTTCCGGCCGACGCTGGAGTTTCTCGACCTGGTGGCGGTGCGCGACTGGCGTGGTGCAGAGAAGGTGTGGCGCTCGACCCGCGTGTCCGGCTTCGCTGATGAAGACATGACCGGCAAGACGATCTACGAGCACGCGCTTTACAAGGCGTCGCAGGGAATCATCGACCCGCGTTTCATCGATACGGCGATGCGCTCGTTCGACGACTACAGGATCTACGCAGACCGTGACGGGAGGATGCCGTCGTGATGAAGGGACTCGTTTATGCGCTCTTCATGATGCTGCCGCAAAAGGAACGTATGCGCGTGGCAACGTGGCGCTTCGGCAAGCTGCGCGAAAACTTTTACCGTGAAACGCGGCTCGATGTGGCCGCCAAAGGGCTGCGCAATCGTGAGACGCTGCTTGAGCGGCTCACGACGCTCGAGAAGCGTCACCGCGACCGCAAGGGCCTCGCGTGGCCTGTCTTCCAGGCGATCGGCAAACGGATGGTGGCGGGCGAGAACTTCGCGAATGCGATGAGGCCATACATCCCGACCGATGAGTACGCGCTGCTGGAAATCGCCGGCGCATCGACCCAACAGGACGCAGCCGTGCGCGGCCTCGAGCTCGCGGAAATGGCGGCCAACGCGAAGGCTGTGCTGGCGAGCACAACATCGTTGCAGATGGCGTATCCGGCGCTGCTCATTGTCTACATGTATCTGTACGCGATGCTGTTCGGCGGCACCATCTTTCCCGCCGTCGCCGACACAAAGCCCGTCTCGGAATGGTCACCGTTTGCGCAGGCGCTGTATGCGTTCGACTCGTTCGCCTACCACTACTGGTGGTTGAGCGGCTCGATCGTAGGAGGCCTCGTTTTCGGCTATTTCCACACGCTCAGGCGCTGGACCGGCCATCTGCGCAACCGCATCGATGCGATGCCGCTGATGTGGCGCAATCGGCGTGATCTGCGCGCCGCATTGCTGATCGTCTCGCTCGCAGGCCTATTCGACTCGAACCTGACGCTGCGCGCTTCGCTCGACCGGCTCACGAAGACGGCAGATCCGTGGCTCAAATGGCATCTGATACGCATGGGCCGCAGGCTCACCCAGCATCCCGACAAAACGATGCGCGCGCTGGACACTGGAATCTTTTCCGAGACGGTGATGGACACCATCGCCGACGCTGCGGGCCGTGACCAGTTCGTGCAGGCCATCAAGTCGCTCGGACGCAATTCGCTTGATCGCGTGGTAGCGACTGTCCGGCGCAACGCCCGGATTACGCATTACGTGCTGCTGGGATTTGCCGTCGCCCTGTTTTTCGTTTTTGGCATCGGGTCGTATGTCGCGACCGGTGCTGTCAGCTTCGACTCGTCATCGTCTGCTGGCGCCAATTACTGAGGAAAGAAAGAAATGAACAAGAACACCGCGATTCTCAAAACCAACTCTTCCATGCCTGCTGCCCTGCCGGCGCTGGCCGACCGGAAGTCGGCGTTCATCATAATGGCACGGCGTCGTCGGCAGTCGGGTGAACTGTCGCTCATCGAAGGCGCGGCCGTCATGGCGGGCGCGGCGCTGCTCGCGCTTGTCGTGTATCAGGGCCGCGGATTCGTGATGGATCGTATCCACGCGCATCAGTTCAAGAGCGAGGCACAACTCTTTCGCAGCGGCATCCAGGACGCCACTTCGAGCGATGTGGACTTCTCCGGTGAGACCCAGCAGAGCCTTGCGAAGAATCACGCGTTCGACTCGGCGAATTCGCGCGTGAACACGTCGACGGGCGCGCTCACGGGCATTTTTGGAGGTGCGGTGACCGCTGTCCCAGGCACAATCTCGTCGACTGACGACGCCATGATCGTGACCTACCCGGTGCCGAGCACGGTTTGTTCGCTGTCGATCGGCGCGGTGGCGGGCGCTTACGCGAAGGTCACCGTCAATGGGACGACCATCGCCGACGCGAACACCGCATTCAACGGGGCGATGGCCGGCACCGTGTGCAGTTCGGCGGGGGCGACGGCCAGCATTGGCATGTACGCAACGCACAACAATTAAGGACGCTGGGCATGTTCAGCATCGTTGAGATGGTGGTTGTGCTGGTGGCTGCCGCATTGATGACGGTCGTCGGCATCAAGGAAGATGCCGCGAAGCGGCGGGTACAGGTGTTGACGGCAGAAGGGCAGAATGAGGCGGTCATCAACGCAGCGCTCGGCAACTGGGTGACCAGCAATTACGCGACGCTCACGCAGAACGGCCCGGTGGATGTCGTGCCCGCCACCGAACTGCCCACGCTCAATCAGCTGTTCACGCAGGGCAATCTCCAGCAACCGCACGCCAACGGTCCGTTCTGGGGTGGCGTGTACGTGGTGAGCATGAGCGTCGGTCCATCGACCTGTTCGGTGAGTGCGGGTGATTGCCATGTCACCTACGTCCTGTACCCGTCAATGCCATTAACCCGTGGTGGCAATCCCGACGTGATCGGCGCTTCGATCATCGCGCAGGCTGGCGGTAACGCTTTCGGCTTCTCCAAATTGCCGAATCCCGGGACCATAACGGGGCTCAACGGTTCGTGGAACGCGACCAATCCGCTGCCGGGCAGTCCGGCTGGTGCTGTTCTCGCGACGAACGGCCCGGCTTCGGATGGCAACTCGGTCTACATCCGGCGCGATGGCGCGTTGACGTGGACCGGCGACCAGAACGTCAACCACGTCAGCCTCCACAACGTCCATAACCTCGACGCCGAGGGAACAGTCAGCGCCGCCAACGTCGGCGCGACCGGAGCAGTAGCCGCGAGCGGCGCGGTTTCAGCCGGGACGACGGTTAGCGCCGGCACAACTGTTACGACGGGAAATGTGGGGTGGCCCCGCGTGGCGTGCCCGAAGGTCAGTGCGATGACCGGCGCGAGCGACAACTCGGGTCTCATGCTGTCGTGTCAGAACGTGTCGGGCGTCCTGCAATGGATGCCGGTCGGCGGTCCCAAGCTGTGGTACGGCTACACGCAAATTCCTAACGGCAACGGCACGTTTGTGCCGAACCCCAACTGCCCTGCGGGCGGGACGCCGCAACTCGTCATGTCCGGCCAGAGCATGTACACCGATCCGACTGCGGTGATCAATTATCCGACGGCGGGAACGGGGCCGTGGACGGTCTACATCACAGATGGGTCAGGGTCCGTCATTCAAGGGACGGCCGTCGCTGTCAGCTACTGTACCTATTGAGGGGAGTGAAATGAGGTTCGTCAGTATCTTTGTCAGAATAGCCTTGATAGTTGGCGTGTTTCTGGCCGGCCGTGACGCATTGGCGGGGCCGGTGAGATGTTCCGTGAACAACCAGGATTCGACGTGCGTTGGTCACCTTACGACGGCGTGGCAAACCGCGCCGACGTGCCCCAACCAGCCAGGCTGGACGACCGTCGCATCGGCGCAATGGATTGGGTCGCAATATTCGGCGCCGCAATGCAACTACCAAGCGCCTCCTTCGTGCCCCCCGGGGAGGGTTGAGGCGGTCCCTCCATCGTGGAACGGCTCGGCTTGGGTGGGACAGGCTTGCCAGATCCCGTCCGCTCCTCAGAACGTCTGTCCGTACGGTTTTGCCAGTGGTCCCGTATGGAATGGCAGCACGTGGATCTATAGTTGCAATTCGGCACCGACAGTAACGTGCGCCAGCGAAGCACAGTCGCAGGGATACACGCTAACCAACGGCTATGGCATATCGGGACCCTTCACGGGATACTATACAAAATTCGACGGCTCGTATGGCTATGGCACGTACAACCAAGTCAAGTATGGGGCAAACGGGCCGGTGTGGAACGACGTTTGCGCTAACACCGGCACCGCATACATCTTGTATTGCTCAGTCAGTCCCACGGACGGGAGCGTTCTTGGGCAGCTCACGGGATATCCAAATGGTGCGCAAAGTGCTTCGGAGTGTAGCGGGGTGAACTAAATCTGCAACAAAAAAAGCCCCGCTCAAGGCGGACGCCCGAGGGCGCTTTTTTCTATCTGCTGCTCCTACCGGCCAAGATTAGCCTACGATGTTGCCGGTTGTGAAGGTGAAGCTGCGCGAGAAAGCAGTGCCGTTTACGGTCCCAACGATCGAAACCGTGTACGTCGTGTTCGGCGACAACGGCGTGCTTGGGTACGCCACGCCCTCATACGCCTGCATGAGCTTGTTCGGGTCTTTCGCCGAATCCAGCAATTGCAGCGTGATGACGGTGCCCGATGTGTCCGTCATTGTGCCGGACTGAAGCAACACGGTGTCTGAAGCGTTGCTCATCACTACAACCGGCGTGCCCCACGATCCTGACGTGTTCGGCGGGGTCGGTGATTCCGCAACGGCCTTGTAAGGAACGCCAGCGGTGCCTTGGCACGGGAAAGTCAGAGGCCCATTAGAGGACAGCTGTAGCATGGACGTGTTGATCAGGCTCAGTGAGCCCCATGCATCCGGGAAGCCGTTCGTCGTCGTCTCATACTCGCCTACGCCCATCGTTGTCACCGGGGTCAGCAGGATCGGAGCGTGATAGACCCCGGAGATCCACTCGTACACAAGGTTCTGGCCGTACTGCGATTCTGAGAGCGTCGACGTGGTGTAGTACTCTGCGCTTACACCGCCGCCGATGACGTTCGACGGAAAGCCGAAGTGGGCCGCGCGTTCGGCGTAACCTACCCCGATGAAGCCCTGTTTCCCGGACGTTTCCGAGTCCGTGACGGTATTGTTCAAGCCTAGGTACTGGGCGTGCGCTTGGGCAGCTTGGTCCAGAACAGTGTTTTGCTGGACCGCAGGAAACCCGCATTGCTGCCGGTAAGAATTCACCTGGTTGAACATAGCCAGCTGCGCGCTACTGGCCGTGTATTGCGGAGTGGACTGCGTCCCTGTTACCGGGGAACTGGCCGAGCTCGGGGCGCTTGCCGGACTTGCTGCGCCGGCCGAGCTGCTTCCGCCACCACCACCGCCGCCACATGCTGAAAGCGCCGCGGCGACGGCGATCGAAACGGCGGTCAGTGCTGCAATATTCTTGTGTTTCATTATTCTGCTTCCTCGATTTTCATATGGCCGTGCCCCTTGCGCGACCTTGATTTCATCTTATCTGGCGCTGAGTGAAGTCAAGTCGACGTTCACCGCCGTGTTCCGGACTGCCGCGGCTAATACCGTTAGCCCATTTTCCGGCGTCGACATTTTAGTGATAACGGCAAATACCGGCCGAAGATTAGGCCTTCGCGATAGAGGCCGAAGGGTAGGGGTGTCAACGACGGTTACGCTTGCGTCGTCGATGAAAAATCCTCAACCCGATGAACGCGACGACGAGCCCGAAGCCAGTCGCTTCGGGGAGAAGTCGGGCGAGTTCCGGCACCAGTCGCCCGGCCATGTAGATTGTGAATAGCGCGATGGCGACGCGGCCGACCCATGGCTGGGCAAGCAGGGAAACGAAACGGGAGCGCTGTTCGCTCGCCCACTTGCCATATCCCTCGTTGGTCTGTTCAAGGTCGAAGGCAGTCGCATCGATGGCACGCTCGCTCTGATAGAAGCGTTCATACCGTTCAAAACGACCGTCCCCGCGCCCTTCCAGCCACGCCGCGCTGCTCTCCGGCGCCATGTAGTCGAAGTCGTCCATATGCCTAGTGAATACGACCCGCATGCCAGGCCACTGCGCCAACCGCGTTGGCGATGATCCGGCCGTCGGCCTCGGCGTAATAAGCGCCGGTCTCCGGGTTCTGCCATCCGAATTGCGCATGTCCATCGGCGTCGAAAACGACCAGCCCCGCTGGCAGTTCCCGAGCAGTGTTTTTCTCAGGCGTCTGCACGGCTTCTCCGGGCAGCACGCTTGCGCGCACCGAGCTGCTGCATACAGGCGGGACAGTGGAAGCGGCTGTGCATCTCGATCCTCGCGTCGGTGTTCGAGACGACATAGTGCGTTCCGCATCCACGGCAAGGTGCGACCGTCAGGCGCGTGTCCGCGGCCATCGAGCGGATCAGGTTCCAGCCGCGGTCGGGCATGATGAGCCTGTTGCCGCCAAAGAGACGGTCATAGACATCGTTGGTCGCGAGCAGCGCTTCAGCGGGATTGGCGCCCATGGCTGTCGCTGAACGATACAGCCACGCGTAGACGGTCGCATGGAGGCGGTGGACCGGCGTCTCGACAAACCATGAGAGCGACGTTGCCGTGTTGCCGCATGGCGAGCTTTTGCCGTTGATCTCGAAATACCGGATACGCATCTGATGCTGGTTCAGGCTGAACAGGTTCGATGCGGTGGAGGCGCGAAGGCCGTATGCCATCATCCCGTATGCGAGTGTTTCGTTTCTCATCCGGCCGAGACGCAGTTCCCCCCACTGTGCTGCATACGGCAGATTGCCCACGCGCGAGGGCGACGTCAGCATGATCTGGTGGGCGACGATCTCGTCCGTCAGAGTACTTGCGGTGAACTCGTACCAGAAAGTCGGGCTGTCAAAGCGCCAGCGGAAGAGGGGAAGCTCCTTCATGCGCGTCACGGCAAGGTTGAGCTTATGGGTCGGCACCGACATCAGATACCGGGCCAGTTCCGTGGAAATGCCAAGCAGGGGAGCGCTCAGGACGCTCACGCTCAGTACCTGCGTCATCAACGACACGAACACAACGTTCTGCTGGTTCACGGCATAGGCCAACAACGAATCCAGTGGAGGCGTCTTGCGGCGCAGCTCGTCGACGGCCACGGTCGTCGCGGTGCTGTCCACAAAGCAGCGCCAGTCTTCGACTGACTGCAGGGTTGGCTCGACCATCAGGAACGGAGCGCGCAGCAGGCTTCGCAGGGAAGACTGGTTCAGTTGCAGTTGCTCGATTTCCTTTCGCTCTACGTTGAACACCTCGTTAAAGCGCCCGTCGTGTTTGAGCATCCATTTGAGATGGTCGACGAGGTTGAAGTTGACGACCTGAATCTGGTCGATGAGCCAGTCAGGCACGTGGAGCCGGTCGATTGCCCGAAAATTCTCTTTGTTATTCACTGCTTTTTCCTTGTTATCTCTCTGTACTGAATGGCCGCGACGTCAGGTGCGAACGGCGGCCACCAATTCCCCGTGAAACTTGCCGACGAGATCGGCAAGGCCGCCTAGCAGGCCCTTGTAGCGCTTGACCGAACCGTCGGCTGTCACTATCAGCTGGGTGCTGTGGTAGTCCTGAATGAACGAGCCGAACTTCTCGATCAGTACCGATACCCGCTTATCGACGGCTTCCATCTGCTGGATTTCGGACTCTTCTTTCGCCCGACGTTCCGCGAGTTCGGCAAGACGTGCCTTCGCAGCGTCGCATTCGGCCGACACGCGCTTGAGTTCCGTGAGTTTGTCTTCGGTCGCGCTTTCCAGATTCCTGATGGCCTCAGGCGTGACTTCGACCTGCACTTCCTTGATCTGCACCTTCGCGTGCGCATCGGCAAGTTCGCGCGTCTTGTTCGTGACTTCTCGTTCAAGCTTCGCGATTTCACTCTGAAGGCCGCTCGTCGCCTGTTCTGCATTGTTCAGATCGACCATCGTCTTGCGCAAAGACTCCTTGCCCTGCTGCAATTCCTGGGTCAGACGCCGGGCCTCGGCCGTCAGGCGTTCGTTGTCGTTGTTGGCGTCATCAAGCTGGCCATAGATTTCAGCGAGCTGGCTTGTCACGGTTGCGAGAGCGCTGTCCTTTTCGGAGAGGCGATCCTCGAACTGGGCGATAAGCTTTGCGACGTCGCGCTTGCTTAGATCAGCATTTTCACGCTTCGCTTCAATAACCATCGCGACGACATCGTCATCCTTGTTGACCAGCAACTGCATGTCGCTGATCGAGAGCATTTCGATCGCGCCGCTGTTCGTGCTGAAACGCTCGTAGCAACGGATGTACAGGTAGACCGAATCCCGTTTTTTGCGGAAGGTGGCCTCGAGGAAGCTGTAGACGAGTTCGGCTGCCTTTCGCCGGACCTGCTTGGTGTCGCCGAGGGTGTTCACGAAGTGCGCTTCGACGCGGGTCCGGATGTGATAGAACGAGCCGCCGATGCGCATGTGCTCGAGCAGGATCTTGCGAGTGGAGTGTGCGACCTCCTCAGCCTCTTCGGCGATCGCAGCGCGCAGCGCATCGCCGATTTCCGCGCCACCAAAGAACTGCTTGACCAACTGGCTGATTTCTATCTCGGACGGCACGTGCGCGAAGGCGAGGGGTAGCTCCCGCTCGATCCGGTTGCTGTCGTTGCCGCTGTTGTTTTCGTTACCTTCGGGGCGCGTCGGATCGAAGTCGTCGTCGGCTGCCGTTGCAATGTCGTTGCGATTGCTCATGTTGCTCTCGGAGAAAATTGTCGTGGGATAGCGCCAGGGCGTGATCAGCGCCGAGCCAACGGGAGCAGGCCACGCGGATTCAGTCGGGTGCCCAGGCGGTCAGATGATCCCGCGCGGTGAGAGCGCTTACACAACAACTTCGATTGCACTACAGTTTTCATACAACGAACTCCTTTCGTGTTTTGGTTCTTGTTCACGCTCTGGCCCTGGCGTTGCAGACTCGACTAGCAGGAAACTGTCTTCGTCACGCGCACGCCCTAGGATAAGCGTCCTTTTCAGGCAGAAAAGTCGCTAAGAAGCACAGATTCGTATAGCTTTCTTCGGTAACCGACACTGGCCGCTTAGCTCCGAAAGAGTTTGATACGGCAACAATTGCTGAAACTTTAGTAAGAGCAGGTAACTTTTATAGGGGTTTTCCTCAATTTATCCCGGTGGCGCTGTATGGCACCCGGCGCCGTTTCGGCGAGCGTTAATAGCGCGGCGCGGGCGGAAATCACGTTAATTCGTACTCGGCCTCGCTGCTCGTGCAACGCCATACGGACGCGTAACCACTGCCGGAGATCGTGGATGCCCATGAGGTTGACGGGCAGTTCCGGGGACAACTCGCAGTTCCTGTTGGGAAAGACGGCGATGCTTTCCACCGGCCAGACCGCGGGCAGGATGGAGCGAAGAAAGCGGACCTTCGACCGGTTCTGGGCCAGTGTCGAACGGCGTGCCTCGCTACGTCCATCGGAGCCCACACGCTCGACAGAAGAGTCGTCGTGCCCGGGCATGATCAGGCCTGTCCAGTTCTTCGTTTCGACGACAAAAATGCCGAATGGCGTAATGACAAGGTGATCGACCTCGGCTGTCGGAAATTCGGTGCCGGGCGCGTGATTCAGAAGAAGAGGGCCGTCATGGAGATAGAAGTCATGTCCGCATAACCACGACAGCGCTGCGCGAAGTTCCGCTTGGACGTTCGCCTCGCCTTCGTCGCCGCTCTGCTCGCTTCGAAGTGTCGGATCAGAGGAGGAAGCAGGGCGCGCGACGGGTGCGCTCGTCTGCTTCGACACGAAACGCCACGCCACATAACCCGCCACCGCAAGAATGATCCAGTGCATGTCCCTGCTCCTGAAGAAGTAACAGGTTCAGTCTGCCAGGATCGCGGTGAAGTCAAGTCACCGGAAGTCCGGAAAGCTATATGGTTTTGTCGAGCATTAAGGGTTAGGTGTCTGAACCGGCTAAGGCGACCCGTGCTCGAGCGCTCGGCCCCGCATCAAAGCTGCACGACTTTCGCAAGCATTCGGCTTCTCCGCTGGAGCCGATACGGCTAATCTGATCCTGTTCAACCGCGTCTACTGACGCATCGATCTGCCGCGAGTGATCGCGCGCGTCCTTCTGTCTCTTACGCTCCCGCTCATGCCGGTCTGCCAGTGCTTTCGTGCGCGCCTTTAACGGGTCCGCACGAAAGCGCTTCGCGCCGTGTTTCCTTGCTCATCGAGCATCGAAACCACCGGACGTTGGTCCGGACATTCCCTGTTGAATTTTTCTGGAGAGAAAAATGGTGCAAGTCCTGTTCAAAGACGCGATCAAAACGCCGGGCAAGCTGCTCGCCCTGTGTCTCATCGTGTACTTCGCATCGAAGTCGTTTGTCATTGGGCTCTTTCTCTTCCTGCTAGGCGTCGCCTGGCTCGTGTCGGCAATGAAGAAGAAGGCCAAGGCCATCCTCGCAGCAGAAGCGGAAGCCGAAGCTGCGCGCGTCGAAGCTGAAAAGCTCGCCGCGTCCGCGCGTGTCGCAGCCCAGGCGAAGGCACAGGCTGCTGCAATGACGGGTATGGCCGCATCGAACGACAGCAGTATCAAACCGGCGCCGGTGAAGCAGTACGCGAAGTCGGCCGTCGTTATCCCCTTTAAGACCGGTACCTGATCTCGTCAGGCTATCGCCAGTCCTTACCGTCACCCTGGGCTTTATCGCCCAGGTGACGGCATCTGAACCCCGCCGGGAATCCCATTCCCGAGCACGGGCCATGAGATTGCCGGCATCGAGGAGCAATCCCATGGAAACCCAGGTAGCTGCATGGCAGCTCGATATCTTCGGCGAGTCCTCGCCGATAGTCATCACTCCGGCCAGGCCCGACCCTCTGCCCGATCCACACCTGTGGAGCGAGGCGGTGCGCGACAGGATGGTCGATGCATTGATTTCGCTTGCATGCGATAGCCGCCGGGGGGACAGCATGCCCGAGTCGCTGATGGACTGTGCCGACCTCCTGTCGGAGCGTCTGCGCAACCGCAAGATCGACACGGACGATTACCGCGCGACGCTCGGATGGATCATGGGCTACTGGAACGGTGCGTTGCCTTACGTCTTCGTGTGCAAGGTCAACGGGGTCGATCCCGAGACGCTGCAGGACGTCATTCTCAGTACGCCGTTGCTTGCACGCGATCTGCGCGAGCTGCGACAGATGTGTTTTGGCACGCTGCTGTAGGAGAAACGCAATGCCCAATCCAGCAACCCTCTTTTCCCGCGTTCTCGCGGATCTGTTCCCTGGCAACAGTGCCACCTCTCATCAAGCCGCCCCCCGTCCTCGTCAGGAGCTGCATCCGACGGCACCTGAAACGTCCGACGCATCGGCACCAGCGGCGCGCCCCGACGCTCCGGCTCATGTAGTCGGGCAGGGCGCCGAGAATGAAACCGTCATCACGATCGGTGATGTCCCGCATCTTTTTGTCGACGAGGGCGATCATGTTGTCGAGTTCGCGCCGGCCTTTGACGATCATGCTGAACAGACCGAATTCGGCATGAAGATCGTTCCGGACCTGATCCCGCACTGGTCTCAGCTGCGTATCCATCGCTGTGCGCTCAAGGAAGCACTGGCCGCAGCGATCCGTGGGACCAGTACAGGTGTCAGCCAGCCTGTGGCGAGCGTTCCGCAGGCTGGCCGCGTAGTCCCGCAAGTCGCGGCAAACGAAAGCGACGAGCCGTTCGAAACATCTGGCGTCAAGCCCCCGCGCGAGCGACGTCCTTCTGGTCAGGATGGGGCGAGCGTCAGAGGCCGCATTGTGTCGTGGGGCGAAGAGAAGTTTCCGGATCGCAAGCGGCCCGGGCGCTTCTACGATTCGTTCGCGATGCATGTCGAAACCGCGACCGGCGAAAGGACGCTCCAGGGAGAAGGTCTCAAGGAAGCGATTGCCGAGTGCCGTTGCTCCGTTGGTGATGTCGTTTCAGTTCGCCGTCTGCGCAAGATCCAGGTGCCTGCCATTCGGGCCGACGGCTCGCCGAAGATCGTCGACGGAAAGCAGGTCATGTGGGACAAGTGGCTCTGGTCTATTACCCGATAAGGGAATCTGGCATCCCGGAAAGTCTCACCGTTTCCTGATGCCTCTCCCGTAACCCCTCACCTTCGCACGGCACACCCCCGGGTGTGTCGTTGCGACGGGTCTTCCGCCCTTTTCATACGCCGTCCCCTCCTGTTCTGAAAGGCACGTCTGCTGAAAAAAGCCGTTCGCTCACGCGCGGACCGTTTTTTTGAGCACGCATTTTCACGCCTGTCTCAGGCACCGACCAAACCCACTCACTTCAAGGAGAGTGATTCATGACTGTAAGAGCAAGAGAGCTGACGCCCGAGCAGTACGAGTGGCTTCAGCGAAAGCTTCGCGAATTTTCGCTCTCCCCGGAGCAATGGATTTCGCTCCTCGTGAGCTACGGCGTGCCTGCGGACCGTCTCACCGGGAACGCCTGTTCATGTCCTGTCTGCGGTGGCACCGATCGCTTCACCTACGATAACAAGCGTGGGCGGGGAAACTGGTTCTGCCGCAAATGCAATAACGGTGAGGCGATGGCTGGCGACGGCCTTCAGCTGATCACGCGTGTGAACCGGATGGGGCTGTACCGGCTGATGCGTCAACTGGATGGGGGCCCCGCACCGCGCGCAGCGCGCCCGGCCGTTGCAGGCTCAGCGCCGAAACCTAAACGCAAGCCTGACCGGAAGTTTATTTCGAACCGGCTCAACTCGATGTGGGATGCGGCGTCGCCGATGTCCTGTAACGATCTTGCAATGGGCTATCTCTCAGCGCGAGTGCCGGGATTGCGTATGGCTCCCT
Organism: Paraburkholderia sp. GAS32; assembly: GCF_050434225.1. Classification (NCBI taxonomy): domain Bacteria; kingdom Pseudomonadati; phylum Pseudomonadota; class Betaproteobacteria; order Burkholderiales; family Burkholderiaceae; genus Paraburkholderia; species Paraburkholderia sp. GAS32. The sequence goes on from NZ_JBNPVS010000026.1 coordinate 52,946, forward strand.
CCCGGGCGTTGCGCCTTGGCATGCTCGAGTACTGGCACGACAGGAAGGTGATCGGCAGCTGGCCGGGCATTCTCGCGCGGTTTGAATTGCCAGACGGAAGCCTTGGCACGTTGCACCGGACCTTTCTCGAGCGCTTGAGCCCTTCAAAGGCGTCGATCGTTTCTGGCGACGGTGAGATCCTCGATTCGAAGCTCAACGACATGACACTCAATCCACTCGCGGGAGGTGCTGTCCGATTGATGGAGCCGAAGAACGGAGAGATCGGCGTCGCCGAAGGACTGGAAACGGCGTGCGCCGCGCACATGCTGACCGGCGTACGCATGTGGTATTGCCTGAACATCGGACTGCTGCGGCAGTTCGTGGTGCCGGAAGGCCTTGGCATTCGCGTGGTGCACATCTTTGTCGACTTTGACGCTGTCGATGCCCGTACGGGCAAGTCCGTCGGCGTCGCTGGCGGGATCGAGCTGGCGAAGCGTTTGCGGGCAGAAGGCTTTACCGCAATCGTTCATCGTCCGCGTCTGCGGGGAACCGACTTCGCTGACGAGTGGATGACGCGCTGCAGAAACAATGTTCCGCTATCGGCCTCGCAAGGGATCAGCCGGACCGTTGCACAGCTGGCAGCAACCGCCTGATATCTCTTTAACCTGAACGCGGCATCGCGCCGCTGACTATCAACTCGCCCGGTGGGGATACTCCCCGCCGGGCAGTATTTCGCCGGGCTTTTTTCTGGAGTGGAAAAATGGCCTCGTTCAAGATTCTCGTGGGTAAATACTCGATCATCGCGACGAACGGTGCAAGTGGCGGCCGGCAACCCGTCGGAAAGTCAGACGCCGTCGCGTTCGATGTGATTGACCGTCGTTCGCAGGGCAACACGCAGTTCGCTGCCCGGGATCAGTCGTTTTCGGAGGCGTGGGATTTCTGCACGCATCGTCTCCTTGTTACAGCTGCCTCACGGCCGCACTGAAACCCTGAAAGCAAAGCGGCTCCCCCAGTGATGGGGGAGCCGCTTTTTTTTGTCCGCCGGCACGCTGCTCATCGCATGATCGCAAGGCAGACGACGACGATCGCAGCAAACACTTTCCAAAGTCGCCATAGCTCGCTGGACCACAGCACGCCCGCCGCGCCGACAAGCAGCATCACGACACAAAGGTCATTGTCGAAGTGCATGCTTTCCAGCATCGCAGCGAACCACCACAGCGCGAGCGATGCGCAAAAGATGATCGCGCGACGCGCGAAGAAGGACAGGGCGTTGAATTTCACGTACCACGCCGAAGCCCGGTTCATCAGCGTCATGTTAGCCTCCCTTCTTTTCATACGATGCGTACGCGGCCGTTCCGGCGTAGGCACCTGCGATGGCCGCGGCGAGCACGGTCGCGAAAAAGAGCCACGTGTGGGCTTCGTTCAGGGGCAGGCCATTGCGAACGATCTGGATCAGTTCGAGCATGTGATTCTCCTTTTATATTTGCCTCGGTGCACCGCACGTCGTGCGATGAACACCGAAGTCATGACCTATCTTGCCATCTGCAAACTGAAGTCAAGCGACTCCCGACATCAGTTCAAAAATACCCCCCGAAGGCGTCGGCGAGCGCCTCGACGTTGTGTCCATCGAGGCTCCCTTGCTCGTTGCTGGGCTCGGCGCCGGCAGCGACCGGCAACATGGACACAGCCGGCTCCGCTGGCGGACGATTCCTACTGGCAGTTAACGGTAACGTTGTATAGGGCGATGACATGGCGGGCGTCGATGCAGCCGTCGAAGCAGTCGCCGCTGTCTCGACAATGCTGCTCGCAGTCTGCGCCGGCACACCCCGTAGCGCGGCTTCGGCGAGGTGCCGCAACACGGCAGCACGCTCGCGATACGACTTCGCCTGAGCCAGCCGCGCGTGCAGAAGCGGCGTGGTCACCGGATCGATGACCACCTTCATGTCGAACTTCTCGCTCATGCTTTTGCTGTCGCACGCTCGCGGGTCAGGCCAGCTTCGCCGACAATCAGGAAGCCCTTGGCGTTGGCCATGCACGGCGAGTCGATGACTTCGAGCGATACGCGCGGGAACGCCTTGCGTATCGCGGGCGCGTACAGGGCGCCACCGCCGCCGGACAGGATGATCGATCGCACGCTCGTCAGTTGCCCGACGTTGTTCTGCATTTCCTTCACGACCCCTGCGATCACCGGCTGCGACTGTTCGAGATAGGGGTCGAGATGGATATCGTTGCCGTAAAAGAAGAAAGGCTTGCGCTCGCGCACGGCCTTGTCGATGCGCTCGATATCTTCGACCTGTTCGTCCTGGTCGCGCGATATGAGCGCAGCAATGCGCTGGTAGATCTGTGATGCGCCGCCCGGAATGCCGTCGCTACGCTTGTCGTCCATCGTGAAGCCATTCGCGTATACCCAGTCGGTCGTGAAGTAGCCCACGTCAATGACCAGGTGCGCGCTGTCGCGGCCAAACTCGCTCTGACGGTTGGCCGACGCAGCGACGAGGGAGCCGAGCGGCTGCGGTATGACAACGACCTTCTCGATGGTGACCCGACCCGGGCCGTAGTCGAACGCTCCCGTAAAGCGGTCCCGCAGCGCCGTACCGTACTTCTTCATGTTATGGACCGGCAGGCCGAGCACGAGGCGCTCGATGTGCGTGACGCCAGCGAAGTGGATCGCACCTGCCAGCAGGGCGGCATAGTTGTCGGAGAGAACGAAGTCATTCGACAATGCGCGGCCGGTGTTGCCATAGGCCGCCGTGAGCGATACGTCGGGACCCACTTCGTACTCTATCTGGTCGATCACAACTGTCGCGACCTTGCGCGAGACGAGGACACCGTCGCCGTAGCCAGACAGCGCGCGGCTTGCCGCAAGCGGCGCGAGCGAGGGAAACATGCCGGTCGCGATGGTGCCGCTCGCCGCGCGATGAGCGTACTTGGTATTGCCATAGCCGACGTCGACTGCGAAGACGGAAGTTTTCAAGATGACTCCATTCGATATGAGAGGTCCGCGCCGAAGTGACAGAAAACTGACAGATAAGTATCAGCTTGCAGCTTCACATCGGCATAAGCCGCCGAACTATCAGATATCTGACAGATAAGTGTCAGGTCGGATGGTTCGACGGGTTTACTGGTCGAACTGACACTTTTCTGTCAGTTCTGCCTGGTTTCCAGTCTAGCGAGCCCCCAGCGAAGTCAAGTCGACGAAAGCCAGCAGGTTCAGCCCACCTTTTGGTCGAACACCCGGCGGGCGCAGTCGTATCCTGTGCATACCTACCGCGTCCATGACGCATCGATACAGAGTGCTGGGCACTCGCACGTCCATACCTTCGGGCTCGCAATGGGCCAAAAAACAGCAAGTGACCGGGCCGCACAGTGATGCGGCCTTTTTCTGAATCAGATCAAGTCCATGATGGTCCACCATGAGGACCCCTGGACAGTGCGATATCCATACGATCGGCGGCGGTTTGCCGCGATGTGACGCAATGAGGACATGTGGAGAGACCGGACACCGGACACTTTCCGCATGCTCATGAGCGTCTGCACACGCCCTTTCAGCGAATGCTGGGTGCGTTCACGAAGCCCGATACACCGCGGCAGAGATGAACGTGCTTGGGGGCGGGGGAACTCCTGCGGTCCGGAATACACCGGAGAACCGCGATTCCCTGACGGAAGAGGACACGGCGCGCGCGGCCGTACACAAACGCGTATCAAGTATTGTCCGGCACATAGCGGGGGTGCGTTACCGCGAAGCGGAGAGCGGCCCACACGCGCAATGCGTCACGCTGGCAGGGTAGCCACGAAGCTGCATCACGCGAAGCGATTCGCAGCGCCACGACCGGGAGGTCGAGCGCGATAGCTCGGTGGTGGGTTGCGCGAAGCGCACTTCACGCCGGCACGCAGCAGGTTGGACGGTCGGACCGCATGTTCTTCCCATGCATCTGGCTGATCGGTGGAAATCGCTAAAGGTCAGGAAGGCAGTACCCCACGCCGGGGTTAAGGCGCAGCCGCCAGAGCGGAAAAAACGGATGGCCGCTGGATCGAAGTACGGCATCAGGTAGGGATGCTGCGATTCCAGGGGCGATAAACAACATTGCGGCGGTATCGTCGCGCGGAGCGTCAACGATGGCAGCAATCCTGAATGTACGTGCGGTGGTTAGCGCTTACCGGTTCACCCCGGAATTCCGGGACGCACTGCTGGGCCTGTTCGACAGGCATGTCGCTGAAATCCACAGCACGAGTCGGATCAGCAACAAGGCGTTGTCGATCAAAACGCAGGAGAGGAGAGCGACAGCGCTGTGCAAGGCTTTCACGGAACTCAGGGAGAACGGCTACGCGTTGCAGACGCCGTGGTCGCTGAAGCACAAGCACATCAGATTTCTCGTCACGCATTGGGTGGCGTGCAAGCAAAGCGGAGGCACGATCGAAAACAAGCTGACGTATCTACGTGCACTCGCGAACTGGATGGCCAAGCCGAACCTCGTCGGCACCTTGGCGGACTATGTTGATCGTCGCGAGCACGGCCTCGTGCGCAGCTATATCGCGACCGAGGACAAATCATGGGAAGCGCATGGCATTGATGTGGTGGCAAAGATCGAGGAGATTGCGCGAACCTGCCCGTACACTGCGGTTCAGCTGAAGTTGCAGGCTGCGTTTGGTCTACGGGTTGAAGAAAGTTTCATGCTCCGGCCCGCTGAAGCGGCTCGCAATCCGCAGACACTCGCTGTCACGCGCGGCACGAAGGGCGGTCGACCGCGCGAAGTGCCTATCGAGGCGAGGCTGGATATCCTGGAAGAAGCAGCGCGTCTGAGTAATGGCTTCACTGGCTCAACTGTGCCGGCTGACCGGACGCTCAAGCAGTGGCGGGACTGGTACTACTACGTGCTGGACAAGCACGGTGTGACGCGAAAGGGCCTCGGTGTTACCAGTCACGGCTTGCGACATGGGTTTCTTCAATCGCTTTATGCGCGGGTGGCTGGCGTCCCAGCACCTGTGAAGCGCTCCGGCGAAAAACCCGATCGCGAGGATCACCTGGAAGCGATGCGGCGCGTGGTCGAAGCGGCCGGGCATAGCCGCGTGACCAAGGCGAACGCGTATCTGTCCACTTTCGCGAAGCAGGATCGCCTGCAAAAGAAGCTGCCAACGGTAGAGCAGGTGCGCGCTGCGCTGGCGACCGGCAACGGTAACAAGAGTCACGCTGCGACGGCACTGGGCATTTCAAGGCAGGCGCTGTATCGGATCCTTGGTGCAAACGCATCTTCCCCACAGGACACGGGTCGCGCCGACAAATGACACCCAAAACAGCGTCTCATATGCCTCTCGACGCAGGAGCGGAACAGGCACAATGAATTGTCTCTCAGGTTCTGGTGATGGCCCTCGGAAAACGCCAGAATCCTTTCAAAGCCGGCTCTCGTAGCCGGCTATTTTTTTATCGGTTCCGCGCCCTGAAGGCTGGAATCGACCCTGAAGCGCCATTCGCCTGCAACGGGTCAAAGACCGCTCGAGGGTTAACAGCGGTCGCTCGTGCTTCCCCGGATTCGACGCAGAAGGCAAGCGAAGTACGCTTCGGCCGATATTCCGTCAACGTGACATCATCCTGGATCACATTTCGTCTACGTTCGTTGACGCATGCTGATCCCGCTTGCCAATCACGTCGCCGTGATGAGCGACGGCGAGATCGTCTACAACAGGCCCATCGACGAATGCGACCAGCGGGAAATTGGCCGCGCCATGGCAGATGATTTGCGCGTCCATGCGGAAGCCCCGCGACCAGCGGGCGCGATTCCGCTTCGATGACAGCGCGATTTTTGACGCGTTGACGACAAAAAATTTTCCCTTTAACTTCGAAACCGTTGAAGGCAGCGCTCCTCTGATCTCACAGAGGATATCGGGTTGGCGTGCCCGTCCAGCAGAAAGGTGATCGCGATGAGCGACAACCCTGTTGGGCCGGCGAACACTTCTTCGGCCCAGACAAGCGACGGTGTGGCACCCCTGACCGTCATCAGGAATGCCTGCGTACTGACGATGGATCCCACATGCCCGCAGCATGCATGTGCGGACATCGTCATCGAGCACGGCAGGATCCGCGAAATTGCCCCAGATGCGTCTCTAGGCATTGGCGATGCGCACGTCGTAATAGACGGCGCCGGGCACCTCGTAATGCCGGGTCTGATCAACGCGCATTTCCATTCGCCGACCAATTTTCTGAAGGGCGCGCTGGACAGTCTGCCGCTCGAACTCTTCATGCTCTATGAAGTGCCTGCGACCCCTGACGCAGCGGTATCCGCTCGCAGCGCCTACGTCCGCACGCAGATTGGCGCCGCCGAAATGCTGAAGCTCGGCGTCACGTCGGTGCAGGACGATGCGTTCTTCCTGCCGGCGCCGAGCCACGCCGAAATCGACGCGGTGATGAGCGCATACCGCGATATTGGTATTCGGGCGACTGTGGCGCTCGACCAGCCCAACCTGCCTGAAATCGCCAAACTTCCGTTTCTCGGCGACCTCGTTCCCGATGAACTCAGAGCGCGGCTCGAAGCACCCGCGCCCATGCAGACGGACGACCTGCTGCGTCACTATCGCTATCTGATCGATACGTGGCATCGGTCCAGCGATGGACGCCTGCGCGCCGCCGTTTCCTGTTCGGCACCGCAGCGCGTCAGCGTCGAATATCTGCGAGAGCTGGACACGCTCAGCCGTGCCCACGATCTGCCGTTTTACATCCACATGCTTGAGACTCGCCTTCAGCGCGTTTTTGGCGAAGTGTGTCTGAATGGCCGCTCGCTGATCCAGTATGTCGACGACCTCGCGCTTCTGTCTGAACGCATGAATGTCATCCACGCCGTGTGGATCGACGACGACGACATTGCTCTGCTTGCGCGCGCCCGTGCCCAGGTGATTCACAACCCGATCAGCAACCTGCGGCTCGGTAGCGGCGTCATGCCGTTCCGGCGGCTCGCACAAGCGGGCGTTCCGATTGCGCTGGGGTCCGACGAAATCATCGCGGACGACGCGGTCAACCTGTGGTCGGTCATGAAGACGGCCGCGCTGATCCATACGATCGGCGATCCAGATCCCCAACGCTGGCCCGTGGCTGACGAAATCCTTCAGTGCATGTTCGAGGGCGGCGCCACGGCGATGCGTCAGCGTCACCAGCTCGGGCGTATCGCGCCGGGGTTTCAGGCCGATCTGGTCATCCTCGATCTGGATACGCTGCCGATCACCCCGCTCAACGATATCGCCCGCCAGCTCGTGTATGCGGATGCAAGCCGCGCAGTCGTCATGACGATGGTCGCGGGTCGCGTGGTCATGCGAGACGGCAAGCTTCTGACCATCGATGAACCCGCGCTGCGGCAGGAAGCACGCGCCATCATGGCGGCCGCCGCCGGTCAGCGCGAAACCTTGACGCGCGAAGCCGCCGAATGGCTTCCGCACTACCGCGCCATGTACCAGAAGTCACTCGCTGTCGATGTCCGCATGAACCGGTGGGTTGGCGACGCCAATCCCGCTCGTAGCTGATTCTTCCTCGTCGCAGTTTCCATCTTGCTCATTCGTTAGGGGTACATTCTATGTCACACCATTTCACCTATAAATCCGCCGCTCGGGCGGCTATATTTTCGTTCGGTCTGATCGCAGCCACTCAGGCCGCCCACGCGGAAGACAAAACGATTCGCGTGATATGTAACAACTGGTCCGGATTCGCACCGGTCTTCGTGGCGAGCGACCTTGGTTACTTCAAACAGCTCGGGCTGAAGGTCTCCGTCAAGTTCGACGACGAGCAGGCGGACGCGCTGGCAGGGATTGCCCATGGCGATATTGAAGTAGACATGCGCACTGTCGACGACTATCAGCGTCGCCCGCGCAGCCCCTCGACGCCGGGGGTCATGATCGGCACCATCGACGAGTCCAACGGTGGAGACGGCGTGGTAGCGGACGGTTCGATCCAGAAGGTCAGCGATCTGAAGGGAAAGGTGGTGGCAATGGAGACGGATATTCCTGCCTATCTCCTCCTGCAACTTGAACTGAACAAGGCCGGGCTCAGCTATAAGGACATGACGATCAAGCAAACTGCGGGATCTGACGCGCTATCGGTATTCTCAGACCGCAACGTTGCGGCGATCGGGACGTTCCAGCCGTTCATGAACAAGGCAATCACGCTCGACGCGAAACGCGGCGCTCATATTCTGGTTTCATCGGCAAGCTACCCGGGTACGATTGTAGACGCGATCATCGTCAACCAGTCAAAACTCAAAGCCGACCCGCTCGCCTACAAGAACTTCCTGATCGGCTTGTACAAGGCGATTGCGTATTACAACGCCGAGCCGGCCGACTTCATCCGTCTTGCCGCGCCTCACTTCAACCAGAGCGACAAGGACTTCAAGGCAAGCATCGACGGAAGCCTTTCCTACACATCGCTCGACACCGCGAAGCATTATTTTGGCGCCACTGACAAGCCCGGCTCCATCTATAAGACCTTCGATACGCTGATGAAGCTAAATCTGGCGAACGGTGCATCGGACCACACGCTGTCGGCCGCCGGCTCATTCGACGGTTCGCTTTTGCAATCCATCTCGGCTACCGACCTCAAGTGAACAAACCGCTTCAGAACGCCTTCTCGTTTCGAGGAAGCATCAGTCGCCGGGCCAACATTCTTATTGGCCTCGGCGCCAGCTTCGCTGTCTTGCTGACGTGGCAGGTGTCGTCATGGGCCGGGTGGATCGATCCGACCTTTCTGCCGTCGCCCGTCGAGATCGCCCAAAGCCTCTTGACCATGACCCTCGAAGGGCAAATCGTCGGCAACGCGCTGGTCTCGATCGGGCGCATTCTCGCTGCATTTGCGCTGTCGGCGGCGATGGCGATTCCCATCGGCCTGTTGATGAGCAGCTATCGTCCGGTTAACGCCGCGCTCGAACCGATCGTGGATTTCATCCGGTACCTGCCGACGCCGGCGCTGGTGCCGATCAGTATCATCTGGTTCGGTGTCGGAGAGGAAACAAAGATCTTCCTGTTGTGGCTAGGAACGTTCTTCCAGCTAGTCTTGCTGGTGGTCGACGACGCAAATCGCGTTCCTCACGAGTACATCGAGATCGCGCGTACGCTCGGTGGCCGCCCGTTCCAGATTCTTATGGATATCGCCTGGCGATCGATGCTGCCCAATCTGGTCGACAATCTGCGCATTACGCTAGGCTGGTGCTGGACCTACCTGATCATTGCTGAAATCGTGGCCTCCGACAGCGGCTTGGGCTTCGTCATATGGAACGCACGCCGTTACATGCAGACAGACCAGGTCATGGCTGGAGTGTTTGTGATCGGCATGATCGGACTTGTCAGCGACCAGGTCATTCGCGCGCTTCATCGGCGGCTGTTCCGCTACCTAAAGAGTACTGATTGATGAACATACGAACTACCGAGTATCTTGTTTTCGACGGGGTCACCAAGCTCTTTGGCGGGTTGCCCGTCGTGGAAACGCCATTTGATCTGACGATCCCGCGAGGCCAGTTCGTCGTATTTCTAGGGCCCTCCGGTTGCGGCAAGACGACACTAATGCGAATGTCAGGTGGACTCGATACGCCGAGCGCCGGCGAAATCCGGCTTGAGGGCGAGCCGGTCGGCAAGCCCGACCAGCGACGTGGCATGGTGTTTCAATCGTACTCGTCGTTTCCCTGGCTGACCGTCAGCCAGAACGTGGCCTTTGGCATGCGCTACAGGGCCGACCTTGGCAAGGACGAAAAGCGCCGTCGCACCGATCACTATCTTCGCCTTGTCGGCCTTCATGAATTCGCAAGCACTTACCCAAACCGGATATCGGGAGGCATGCGCCAGCGCGTCGCAATCGCACGGACGCTTGCTGCGGGTTCCGAAGTGCTTCTGATGGATGAGCCATTCGGCGCTCTTGACGCGCAGCGGCGCGAGCGGCTCCAGGTGGAGTTGCGCCGCATTCAAAGTGAGGAATCGCGTACCGTCATCTTTGTCACTCACGATGTCGAAGAAGCAGTCTTCCTTGCTGACAGGATCATCGTGTTTTCACGACGACCCGCACGGGTGCTCGAGGACATCGATGTCACGTCCCATTTGGGCACCACCCGCACACTGGCGTTGAGGGATAGCGAAACGTTCTTCCATATGAAGACGAAGATCATTCAGACGGTTCGCGAGATGGCGGAGAACACATAGCAAAGCGATACTTTTGTTCGAACGCTGCCATCAAGCCCCATTTGCCTGATCGTCCGCTCGTGCTCAACGAGCCGCCCTTCGCAACTTTACCTTGAGTGACTCAAGTTGGCCGGAAGTACGCGTTCGCACAAACCGCCGGGAAGCTGCCTTGAAAACTCCAACATCCTCACGGCGGCAGCTTCATCGAACTGGTGCTATCGGCCAGAAGCCGATACTCCCAAGGCATTACCCGGTCTTGCTCCAACTCTCCATTACGCCTTCCGATCTAATTACCGGCCAGATAGCTCAACTTCAAAATGCAACTTGCCTTTCTGTGGGGTCGGTAACTGATCGGTCGTAATGTAGTACTCTGCGTCGAAGCTCTTGATGTCATCCTTCGAACTAAATAGAAGAGTGAACGAGTCGAATCCCTGTTGATAGTGGTGCTGAAGCTTCGAAGTGTGGAAGACTACTGACTTGTGATCATTGGCAATCCGAGAAGCCGTTCTATGAGGTTCCGGGTTCCAGGAGTACCCGCTCTGGACCACAGTCGTGGTGCTAAATCCGTTTGGCACAAAGGGAGGCGGAGATGGTGGCTCGGGTGGCATGGGCAAGGCACCGTCCTCATAGGCCAAGACGCCCGGCGGGAACTGAATGCACGATCTCACATCGGTCGCCGACAGCGTCCCTCGGTTCGCCAAGACTAGCTTCACAGTAATGGCGCGTTGCAGATGAAGGCCATGTTGTTTGACGGCTTCGAGGTACTCTGTGTACCGCTCATAGTAACGCTGCACTCGCTTGTTGTAGCCATCGAGCTCTTCTTCCGTCCATTCTCGGAATGGCTTGCGCCGAGTGCGGGGCCTACTAAAAATGTCTTCATAGATGGGAATTTGAAAGGCCGATTCCGGCTTCGCTTGGTCGGCTTTCGATTGCACTGGTGTTTCATTCATAATGTCGGCGAGAGTGCGAATCCCTTCCAGAGTCGCATTCTGCTCGACGAGTGCGACTGCGGGCATTTCCTCGCTAGCCTCTAACGACAAAACCGGCTGCGGGTTCTTAATCATTCGGTCCTCTCTAGGAGCCGCCAAGTTGGTTTTCAGAGCCGCTGCCAACTCCTGGACGAGTGCCGTTCGCTTATCCTCTACCGATGGATCATCGATCTCCATAAGCGAGTAGGTGATGGCACCGCGTCGATGCCTCAAGTCGAATGGGAGCTCTTCGGGCTCCCCTCCGAACGCCAAGTTTTCGACTGCGATGACCCGTTGATGTCCCAACTCGCGAAGTGCGTATCCGAGCTCGATCATCACGTTCGGATTGGGGATTTTTTTCTCTCGATCATTCGATGAAATGGCAGCTACCGGCGTGATGTCCGCGACGAACACTTCGCAATCGTCAATCTTTTTGAAGATTGTTGCGACAATCTCAACAAGCCCGGCCTCGCCCTTGGTGTCGTGATCGAGTTCAACCCGATCGGCCGACTCCAATTGCAGCTCTGAGGCAACCTTCTTCAGCGCTTGGCTGAGTGCTCCCTTAATAAAGTCTTTCGTGACGGTTGTAGGAAGGTCACTCTGCTACGACCAGAAAACAGTTCTTCTCATTATTGAAATGCACAGCGTGGGGGTTAGGGATAGTCAGTCTGACAGAATGATCGAAAGCTGTCACACGGCTTCACCTACACTTGCAAGGCGGCGTCCAAGCAAAGCCACGAGCGACTGCTTCGAGTCGATGGACTAAACCGCTCGCGCGACGACCGCCAACATGAAATGTGAAAACAAGGCTACTGACGAGACAGACTGTTCCGCCGGATGGCGACGCGCACGAATGAACGAACCCATGGGGGAAGGGACATACTTTTCCGCAGTCGCTAGCGGCCAAGAAAGCGCTCTCAGCACGTCTTTACGCGGAGCTATAACGGGCCCGTCATTCATTTGCGTGCGCGCACGCTGCTAGCAAATAACAACGCTTCAGCGTGCAATATTTTCCGTTTTCCGAAGCGACCGCATCTGCAGAAAATTTGGTCCACAGGACTTCATATTGCATCCGAAATCTTGCCCGGAAGGCTGAAGCTGAAGGTCACACCACGGACCTCATTGCGCACGACCCAGATACGCCCGGCGTGTGCTTCGACAATTGATCGACAAATTGCAAGCCCCATGCCCATGCCCGTTTCCTTCGAGGTGACAAATGGCTCGAAGACCGGCTCCAGATTCGCTAGCCCCGTACCTTCATCCTGAACGTCGACCACTACGTCGTCCCCGTCGCGCCGAGAGCGGATCAATAGCAACTTCGGTAGTACCGCCGTCGCTGCCGATGCCTCGATGGCGTTGCGCAAAAGGTTGACGATCACCTGCTGAATCTGCACCGCGTCAGCTCTGATCATCGGTACGTCCCGTGCTAGCTGCGTTTCCAGAGAGATCACGTTCCCGTGAATGTCGTCAGCCATCAGCGTGCAGACCTGAACAATCAGCTTGTTCATGTCAAGTCGGACCTTTGCGGGAGCCGTGCGCCTGAACAGCGCGCGAATGCGGCATACCACGTCCGCCGTGGCTTTAGCATCACGGACGACAGCCTCTGCGCTGAGTCGGGCTTTATCGATGTCGGGCGGCGTCGCAGTGAGCCAGCGCCGGCACGCCTGCCCATTGGCCAACACGGCCTGTAGCGGCTGATTGATTTCGTGCGCGATGGACGCGGACAACTCGGCCACTGTCGCCATCTGCGATGCCTGCGCAAGCTCTTCCCGGGCGTGTCGCAGCGAGTCTTCCACTCGCATGCGCTCGATGAATTGCCCGACCTGGTAGCCGACGTTGGTCATCATCTGCAAGAGCTCGGGATCGGCATCGCGGACCTCGCGGCTGAAAAATTCGAACACGCCCACTACACCGCTCCTGAGCGTGACCGGGAAGGCGAAGGCGGTGTGGAACCCCGCATTCGCGGCAGATTCCGGCCGCTGGAACCCAGGATTGAGCGCCATGTCGGGTATGCATACTGGTGCGCCGCTCGACCATGCTCGCCCGGGAAGCCCCATGCCGATACCGGCCGTCCCCGACAGCTCGGAACCGGCCCGCGCGATGGCGGCCGAGGGCCATGCCTGCACGCACACCAGCACGTCCGCTTCCTGATCGACGCGCCAGAATTCGCCGTGATCCCACTCAAGTGCCTCACACATTTCGCGCAGAAGGCGCGGTGCCGCCTCTTCGAGCGAGCCCACTTCCGATAGCGTCCGCGTGACGCTGAATTGCGCGAGCAGCCGCTGCTCGCGGCGCCTGCGATTGGTGATGTCACTGGCGAGCGCGATGGCGAAAAGGCGGCCGCTGCGGTTGAACGCTCGTGCACGCACCTCGACGGGAAAGAGACTTCCGTCCTTTCGCTGGCGCCGGCCGTTGAGCGTCACATTTCCATCTTCCCGCAGCCGCTGCCTGGCCCACTGGATCTTTTCCGGCGTGATGTCGCGGTCGAAATTGCGGGCGTGCATGCCGATAAGTTCTTCGCGCGCATAACCCAGCGTGTCGCATGCCTGACGGTTAACGTCGAGCACGGTACCGTCCTCGTCGTACAGGAAAATGGCATCCGTCGCGTGGTCGACCAGGGTTCGGAAGCGCTCCTCGCTTGCGCGCAGCGCGTCCTGGCTTGCGAGCAGGTCGCGGTGCGCGAGCGCGCTCGTCAACGCATTTTCCAGGCGCCTGGCAATCTCCTCGAACAGCCGCCGCTCCACGGTGGTCCAGGCGCGCAGGCGCGAGCACTGGTGCAACCCGAACAGGTACGGCCGGTCGCCCTTGGGCCGTACCGCGATCGCGATCGTTGACAGGATGTTGAATCGGTCGCAAATCTCCGGTGGCATGTCTGGATCCACCACCGCCCCTGGGGCACGCAAGATGCCACGCAAAAAATCGGCTCCTCGGGCGTCCACCGGCAACTCCTCGTCGAGTGCGAAGGCGCCCGGATAGTCAGGATGCGTGTACTCCATCACCGAGCGACAAGCCGGCGCATCGGGATCACAGGGATATACCAGCCAGGCCTTATCGCAATTGAAGATCGCCAGCGCCTCCTCGACCACGCCGCGCGTTATGCCATCGACCTCGTTCGTTTGCTGCATGGCGCAGTTGATGCGGTCCATGCACTCGAGGAACCATAGGTGTTCCTCGCGCACATCTTCTGCACTCTTCTGCTCGGTCATGTCGACCACAAGGGCCACGCCACGTCTGCGTTCCAACGTCCTCTCTCCCTCTTGAGAAGTACGTGCGGCAGGCCACGTCCTTCCACTTTTCGTACTCTGTCCGCAGCGCATCCAGCTTCACCATGATCGCCGTCTAACTGTCGGCGCCCATGATGAACCGCGAGGCAGGTTGCGGGACCGGCCCGGATCCTTGCGAGTTCAACGAGCGCAAACGACGTAGTCAAGCCCGCGACGGACAGCGTGCTCGCCGCGGCGGCGTCGAGCGTCACGGGTGCACGCGCGCCTCCAGCAACTGCTTGCGTCGAACTTCGCCTTGACGCTCGAACATCCAGCCGGGGTACTCGGCCGGTAGGTGGCTCACTTCGTCCAGGGCCGCAAGCTCGTCGGCGCTCAGCGTTACGTTTGTGGCCACCAGGTTGTCGGCGAGCTGTTCGGGCCGCCTGGCACCAACGATCACGCTGGTGACCTGCGGTTGGTGCAGCAGCCAGGCCAGTGCCACTTGGGCCACCGAGACGCGATGCGCCTGCGCGATCAGGCGCATCGCGTCGATGCAGTTGTAGGCCCGGTCGCGGTTCACCGGCGGGAAATCGAATGTGGTACGGCGGCTGCCTTCCTCGCCTCGCTGCTCGCGCCCGTACTTGCCGCTGAGCAGGCCGCCGGCCAGCGGGCTCCACACCATCAGGCCAACACCTTCGCTCTTCAGCATCGGGATCAGCTCGCGTTCGAGGTCGCGCCCGGCAACGGTGTAGTACGCCTGCAGCGACTCGAAGCGTGACAGGCCCAGCCGTTCGGCGATGCCCAGCGCCTTGGCGATCTGCCAGGCCGCCCAGTTCGACACGCCGACGTAGCGGACATAACCGTGGCGTACCAACTGGTCGAGCGCGCGCACGGTTTCCTCGATCGGCGTAGCCGGGTCGAAGCCGTGGATCTGGTACAGGTCAATGTGGTCGAGTTGCAGCCGCTTCAGGCTGGCCTTGACGCCGTCGAGGATGTGGCCGCGCGACGCGCCGCGGGAGTTCGGTCCGGGCCCGGTTTCGTTGAAGACCTTGGTCGCGACAACCACGTTCTCGCGTGGCACCTTCAGGTTCTTCAGCGCCTGGCCGATGATCTGCTCCGACATACCCCCCGCGTAGGCGTCGGCGGTGTCGATGAAGTTGATGCCGGCGTCAATCGCCTGGCCCACGAGGCGTTCGGCGTCGGACTGCTGCAGGTCACCGATCTGGCTCCCGATGACGCCGCTGCCACCGAAGGTCATGGTGCCCAGGCAGAGTTCGGAGACAAACAGGCCGGTGCGGCCGAGTGTGCGTTGCTTCATGTGAATTTCCTTCGAGAGACGTGTCTTCATTGTGGGTCTGCCTGCCGTGAATCGATGACGTGAACTCTAGGCGGAGAGACACTGATTGACTATACTGCTTAAATTACATGGGGTTATAAGGCTGGCTAATCAATGCCACGATACGACGACCTGGCGGCGTTCGCAGCCGTCGTGCGCGTTGGCAGCTTCACGCGCGCTGCTGCGCAGATGGGCGTGACGCAGTCCGCACTTAGTCAGACTGTTCGCGCGCTGGAGCGCAGGCTTGACCTGAAGTTGCTTAACCGAACCACGCGCAGCGTGTCGCCCACCGAGGCGGGGGAGCGGCTCTACCTGACTGTCGGCCCGCGCTTCGCGGACATCGAAGCCGAGCTGGCGGTGCTGGGCGAACTGCGCGGGAAGCCGGCTGGCACCGTCCGCATCACTGCGACCGAGCACGCGGTGCGCACGCTGCTCTGGCCCAGGCTGCAGCCGTGGCTGCCGCAGTACCCCGACATCAAGGTCGAAATCAGCAGCGACAACCGTTTCATCGACATCGTGGCGGAGCGCTTCGATATCGGTGTGCGTCTGGGCGGCGATGTGGCTAAAGACATGATCGCGATACGCATTGCGCCGGACATGCGCATGGTTGTGGTCGGAAGTCCCGACTACTTCGTGCGCCATCCTCGACCCCGTACTCCGCAGGATCTCACCGCGCACGATTGCCTCTGCCTGCGCCTGCCTTCCCACGGCGGGCTGCTGCCGTGGGAGTTCAAGCGGCGCGGCAAGAGTATCCACGTGCACGTCACGGGGCGGCTGGTGTTCAATTCGAGAGACATGGTCGTCGCGGCAGCGTTGGCCGGGCACGGGTTTGCGTGGGTTCCCGACGACGCCGTCGGCGAGCACATCGCCGCAGGGCACCTCGTCTCGGTTCTGGACGATTGGTCGCAGACCTTCCCCGGATACCACCTGTACTACGCCAGCCGCAGTTCGTCCCCTGCATTGGCCCTCATTGTCGAAGCCTTGCGTCAAGTGCAGGGGCAGTGACTCAGCCGTCTGCTTCGCTCAACCGCGAAGAACTCCAAAGGGTCGGCAGCGCGGGCTGAATGCGCTGCATAGCGGTCCTTCGCGGCGCAAGGCTGTGGACCGCTTCAGTTCGGGAACGCGAATCCGGATTTGTGAGTTGGACGGTCGTTGTTCAGCCAATTCTGTCATTGGTCACCATTGGTCGACCGACCGAAACTGGCCGCCTACTGCCCGATGCCGACGGCAGAGGCCGCATCGTTCCTACCTCAGTTGGTTTCCGCGCACGTCACCACCGCTGTCCAAATCGGCCGTTCCGCCGCACGCCGGGAATTTCATTTCTCACTAATTGGGCGCGCGGCGAAAACCGGCCTATAGTATTCGTAATATGAATCGTCAATGGCCGTACGCGAAAACGAAAACAGGAAGCCGGGGGGCTTATGGAAACGTTGATCGACGAGGAGATAGCGCACATCGCGCGGGTGATGAGACCGTCGCTGGTTGGCGGCCCTTTCGGTCCTATACTGCCTGCGCAATACTGGCGCTGGCGACTACACGGGCTCCTGGACGCACCGTACCTGACGCGGGTCCAGCTTTGCGCGCTCGACAGCCTGTTGCTGCAGCTGGGTGCATTTGAAGTCAGCTTCAAGAGCCGGCCGTCAGTAACGGGTGAACCGCCATCGGGGCGATTCCGCGCCAGAAGCACCTCCATGTAATCATCAGCCGCACCTGAAGTTAGCGAGGATCTGAGTTATCTCCAGGACCAGCGGACCATCCGAACGTGCTTTCAGCGCCCCGCTGTATGCGCTGAACCCCGCATCAGAAAACGGATCTCGCCGTTGAGGAATTATCGGCAGGGCGAGAAAACCCTGCAAACTGATTTTAACGGCCCAGTTCGACCCACAACTGCCGTTCGGATTCCTGACGCCCCAATGACAGCTTCCGGGGTGCAACGGACGCTCGCCCCGCCGAGTTGGTCGGTAAGTTATCGGCCATTACCGTCATCGAGGCGGTCTTGGCTGTACGTCAGCAATGGGGTGGATTGCTGACGGTGGTGGCGTCGAGCGGCCGGACGGCAGCTTCCAGCGTCAGTGAACCCACACTTCCGATCCGTTCCGGTCGTTGGACACGGCGTCGTGTCAATGGCTAGTTTCGAGTGCAATGACCATTCATCTGGCACGTCGCACTGCAACTGATCGGCCACAGCCGTCACCCATACCTCATCCGGTTTCGCGCCCAGCGAGTGGCCGATTCGCTGATCGTTGGGGCGATGTCGTCCGAATTGGCAACGGGGGGGCGGATCGTCGCGGATAATCAGTCGTCGCAGCGCGCTTTGTAGAGATGCGGCCCGGTGATCGACCAGCAGCCTGCCTTTCAGCCGTATCGGCAGGCGTCGCATCGACCACGCAGACGTGGCATGACGCTAGCAAACAGTCTGCTGGCGCGCTACGAATCGATCAGAATTTCGCCGGCTGATATCGTCTGACATCGGGCGGCCAGTAAATCGCTCTGGGTCTTCGTGCGAACGCCAGCAGATATAGCATTCAGTCGATCTATAAAATGACTATTCCTGCGAACAGGTCGCATTGTTTTGCAGCGCATTTCATTTCGTTACCGTCACAAGTCATAGGCTGGACGTTGTACTCAGAACGCGAAGTGTCGTCTGCTTCGATAAAGGATGTCGCACTTAGTGAAACCCTGAATCGCCAAGGATCACCATATGAAGACGGTCCAAGTTCCCTTCCTGGTCGCAGCCATTGGGTGCCGCGACGTTCTGACTGAAGACGAACCACGCCTGCGGGATGCCGTCGAAACCGAACTCCACAGGCTGGCGAGGTGCGCGACCTCCCTTCACCCTTGCCTCCTGACCAGCCTGGCCGATGGAACCAGCCAATTGGCCGCCGATGTCGCGTTGAAGTTAGGCTGGAGGGTGATGGCGATATTGCCGATGGCCTTGAGCGACTATGAGCGCGAATTCGCCACGCCGGCATCCTTGACACGTTTCCGGGCGCTGCTGGCGCAATGTTCACAGCGCCTTGAGCTGCCTGCGCCGGCCGTGATCGATGCTGACGTTTCGGGACAGCGTGGACAACAGTATCGTGATCTCGGGAGGTTTTTCGTCCGGCATGCCCAGATCGTCATCGCGCTGTGGGATGGCTGCGCCGAAGACGGCGAGCCAGGAGAACCGGCCGAAGTTGTGCGTTTTGCGCGCGAAGGCGTGACCAATCCGGTTAGCCGTGGACTGCCCTCGGAGGACTGCGCACCGGTATCGCACATTCTTTGCCGGTCCCGCCAGAATCCATCCGGCGCAGTCCAGGACGAAATTGGCCTGTATGCCGGCGTAGTGGAGCCGAATCGACGCGTGATTGAATCGATGCGGAAATTCGTTGGGTCTGCCCATGACTGTTCACGAAAATGGCGCGACGTAGTTGAAACGAGCAAGCAACACTTATTGGGCAAGCCGCCTCACGCGATGCGCCTGCCAGAGTCGTTGGAACCGCTCGTCGAGCTGTACGGACTTGCCGATACCGACGCGATCATGGCGCAATCATTACGCCGCAATTCTGTTTTCGTGATTCTCGGCATCGTTTTATTGGCAGTATTGAGTCACGAGTTCTATACCGGCCTCGTACCCACGCAGTGGATGGTGCTGGCCTATCTGGCCGCCTTGCTCGGCGCATTTGCGGTGCACCGCTGGGCGTTCAAGCATCGTCGTTGCGACGAACGCTACCTCGACTATCGTGCGCTTGCCGAAGGATTGCGCGTACAACTGTTCTGGTCCATTGCCGGAGAAGAGACCAAAGTCTCGGATCACTACTTGCTCCATCAAGCCACCGAGCTCGGCTGGATACGCGTGACGCTACGTAACATTGCGCTGTCGATTCCTCCGTCCACGGATTCCGGCAGCGAAACAAGCCGCTTCGGCGAGATCCGCAAACGCTGGCTTGAAGACCAGCGCAATTACTTTGTCGGTCGCGACTCAAAATTGGGCAAGGCACACTTTCACGATGCGCGGGCCAAAAGCTGGAACCGGGCGGCGCTCGTGGCCTTCTTCATCGGGCTTGCGGTGATATCGCCGTGCCTGATTAGCGATATCATCAAACTTGACCATCCAGCGCGGGAATGGCTACTGGTAGCGTCGACACTCGCAATTGGCCTTGCCGGCATCTTCAAGGCCGTCGAAAAAGTGAATGCGCATAAAGAAACGAGCCTGCGTTACCTGCGCATGGGGCGACTCTATGACCTTGCGCTGAAAGAATTCAACGCCGCGATGGGCGCCGCCGACGTGTCCAGAGCCAGGCACTGTTTGACCGCGATCGGACGTGAGGCGCTGGCGGAAAACGCCGAATGGCTACTACTTCATCGGGATCGTCCATTCGAGGTTCCGGTGGGGAATTAATGGGGCTGAGGGCGATGGGAAACCTGCACATGATTCTTAACGAGTTGCCTGATTCCGAGCCGCCTACCGGTGTTTGCTTACCGGCGTTGCCGACCGCAAGCGATATAGCGGTGGCATCATGAAAGCCGTCAAGAAACCGATTCCGGTTCAGGTCGAATTCGCGTCGGTATCAGGGGAAATTCAAACTGAAGAAGGGCCGGTCCAGTGCGCAAGCGGCGACGCGTTGATGACAGGGGCGGCCGGCGAGCGTTGGCCAATCGAGCGCAGCCGGTTTGAAGCAACCTATGAGCCCGTCGCACCAACCCGGATGGGCGAGAACGGCGCATACCTGAAAAAGATCGAGACCGTCGACGCGCAGCAAACCGCCACTGAGGTCGAGATCGATCTTGGCCCGAGCCAGGGCACGTTGCGCGCGAAGCCGGGCGACTGGATCGTCACCTCAAACGACGGCCATCGGTGGGTCGTGACCAGTGACATCTTCCAGAAGACGTATGACATAAAGAGCTGATTGACGGATGGACGCCCTGAATCAAAAGAAGTTGCTCGCCATCGACGGCGGCGGCATTCGCGGCTTGCTCGCCGTCCGCGTGTTGAGTCGCATCGAAGCCATTTTGCGCGATCAGAGCGGTCGTCCCGACCTCGTACTGGCCGACTATTTCGACTACGTTGCCGGGACCAGTGCCGGCGCCATTCTTGCCGCGGGTCTGGCACTCGGAATGAGCATGCAGCAACTGAATGCGCTTTTCACCAGCGATGCACGCGCGATGTTTGCGCCAACAGCCAATATAGTTAAGCGCATGCTTTTTGCCCGCTATGACGCCTCGGCGCTGCGGGATTGCCTGCAAGAAATTTTCGGTATCGACACAACACTCGGATCGAACAAACTCAGAACCCTGCTGATGCTGGTCATGCTCAACGCACGCACGAACTCGCCGTGGCCCGTTAGCAGTAATCCTAAGGCCAAATACAACGACGCGCGGTACGGGATGGAAAGCAACCTGAATTTTCCGCTTTGGCAATTGGTTCGGGCCAGCACCGCTGCACCGTATTTTTTCGAACCGGAACGGATTTGCATCGGAACTCAGGATTACCTCTTTTACGACGGCGCGCTGTCATCGCTAAACAATCCGGCTTTCAAGCTGTTCCAGATGGCCACCCTGCCGTGTTATCGGCTCGCATGGCCCACCGGTGAGGATCGGATGCTGTTGGTGTCGGTCGGTACTGGCCTTTTCCCCAAGGAAATACACAACCAGACGCTGGCCGAAAAGCAGGTTGCATCGACCATGTTGATTGCTATGCAATCGCTGATGTTCGCCGGCACCACCGAGGTCGATATGCAATGCCGTGGCTTCGCGCGTGTTCTGGCCGGCGACGACATCGATGGTGAGGTGGGAAACTTGAGCGGCCAGGCATCGATCGGCGGCACGCCGCTTTTTTCCTACATGCGCTATAACGCCCTCTTGACCCCCAAGGGACTGGAAGCGATTGGCTGCGCGCACCTGGCAAATAATGCTTTCAGGCTGGATGACGTCAATGCAATGGCAGCCTGTTCTGAAATAGGCGAGGCAGTCGGCCGGTTGCAGGTCAAACCGGAGCACTTTGCCAAGTTCCCGCCGACCGTTGGGGCTGGCGGCGGAATCCGCTAGCAGCGAGCAACATGACTGAGCGCGACTCGCCGCCCTTCGTGGATTCGGTGCTCTGATCGTATCCGGTCTTGCGCCACCGGCACCGGATTCATGATTCCGCGGAACGTTGCGCGAGCGTGATCTGTCACGGACCGAGTGGCTCTTCAATACGGATCGTCTCCGCAGTGTGATTCCCGCTCGACCTCAAGCGAGACGTCTTTCAATTGCTTCTTGACGTCCTCAATACGCATGGTGAGTTGCACTCTTAGCTTGCTGAAGAGTCCGTCGCCATCGTCCCGAAGTTCGGAGCGTTGCGCCAGAAGGCGCTTGAGTTCAGCCGTGTGGTAAGCCATCTCGAGCGCCGCGACATCGCCCATCAGGGGATCGTGCACCGAAAATCAGCGTAGCACACGCCAAGACGGTCAAGATTAGCGTAATGCGCCGGGACGCTGGTTCGGCAGAGCGGTGGCTTTCTTCAGTGTACGAAAACACGGAACGCTCTGGAAGTGGCCGTTGACCTGCATGGCGCAAAAGAGCAATGGGGTAAATCGCAAAAGACGACTCATTTCAGAATGGGTTTGCCGTCGACGCCGAAATACACGATGGACACAGGGTCATCCCGATCGTCATAGCGAACGATCCCGCCGGCAGCACCCAATTGCTTGTCGAGAATAGGCTCGCCATTAGTGCCGAAGTACGCCTCCTCTGCCAAGTTCCCCCGCGCGTCGTGGCGGCGTACGATCCGGGCGACACCTGTGTCTTGACGCAGAGCGGACCTTCCATCGATGCCCCAATAGGCTTCCTCCACCTGATTTCCGCGCTCGTCGTAGCGGCGAACGATTCGGGCGACGCCCCAGTCTTGACGGATAGCGGGCC
Source organism: Paraburkholderia sp. GAS32 (assembly GCF_050434225.1). Lineage (NCBI taxonomy): Bacteria > Pseudomonadati > Pseudomonadota > Betaproteobacteria > Burkholderiales > Burkholderiaceae > Paraburkholderia > Paraburkholderia sp. GAS32. The sequence continues at coordinate 75,454 of NZ_JBNPVS010000026.1, forward strand.
TGCCAGCAATACCCCAATAGGATTCCTCCACCTCGTTTCCGCGCTCGTCGTAGCGACGGGTCCTTCGAGCGATGTCCACGCCCCTGAGGAGAATAGGCTTGCCATCGATGCCGAAATACGTTTCAGACACGACGTGCGCCCACTGGTCGTGCCGATAGGTAATTCGGGCAAACCCAAAGTCGCTGCGCAAAACGGGTTTGCCGTCAGTTCCGAAGTTCGCATCCTCCACCAAGTTCCCATCTTTGTCGTAGCGACGCGTAAACCCCGCGACACCCGAATCCTTGCGCACCACCGGCTTGCCGTCGACGCCGAAGTACGCTTCCTCGACCATTTTCCCCAGCTTGTCGTAGCGACGGGTCAGCATGGCCGGACCGCCCTTATCACAAACGGGTCTGCCGTCGATGCCGAAAAACTCTTCCGCCACCTGATTCCCCCGCTCGTCGTAGCGCGAAATCACCTTGGCGGTATTCGAGTCCCGGAAAATGGCAGGGTTGCCGTCGAGGCCAAAGTATGCTTGCGACACCTGATTCCCCCGCTCGTCGTAGCGAGTGTCGACGCGGGCAACGCCATAGCTCCGGTTGAGTGCAGGCTTGCCATCGATGCCGAAAAACGCAGCCTCCACCACGTTCCCATGCTCGTCGTAGCGAAACGTTTCTCGCGTCGTGCCTGACTTCTTGTCGAGCACTGGCTCGCCATCAACGGCGAAATAAGCCTGCTCCACGATGTTCCCCCGTTCGTCAAAGCGCTGGGTCATTCTGGCGGCACCTGTGCTTTTGTCGAGTACGGGCTTGCCGTCAATGCCGAAATAGGCTTCCTCCACCTCGTTGCCCCGCTCGTCGTAGCGATAGGTCGTGCGAGCGGCTCCGGAGACCTTGTCGAGAACCGGATTGCCATCGATACCGAAAAACGCATCCTCCACCTCGTTGCCCCGCCCGTCGTAACGATAGGTCTCTAGGGCGGCACCACCGAGCTTGTCGGAAACGGGCTTGCCATCGATTCCGAAATAGGCCTCCCTCACCAGGTTTCCTTGCTCGTCATAGCGATAGGTCATGCGAGCAACTGCTGAGACCTTGTCTAGAACCGGCTCGCCATCGATACCGAAATAAGCCTCCTCCACCAGATTTTCCTGTTCGTCATAGCGATAGGTCGCTCGAGCAATTCCAAAGGTCTTGTCGAGAACCGGCTTGCCGTCAATGCCCAAATAAGCCGTTTCCACATAGTTCCCGCGCTCGTCATAATGGCTGACGATATGGGCGACTCCCCTGCTCAGGCTTAGAGCGGGCTTGCCATCGATGCCGAAATAAGCGTCGTCCACCTCGTTCCCATGCTGGTCGTAACGCATGGCTCTACGGGCAACTCCCATGTCCTTGCTAATAACGGGCCGGCCGTCGGCACCCAAATAGGCTTCATCCAACCGATTTCCATACTCGTCGATCCGCCAAACCACGCGAGCGATCAGTTGTTCGTTCGGCCGCAACTTGCCACCGGCATCGATCCATTCGACGCTGACCAAATCGCCCGTGGCGTCGTAGCCGAGCCGCGCACCGGCGACACCGGATTTTTCGATCAGAATCTTTCCCTTCGCGTCCAGATTGCGAATCTGCGTAATGAGGCCGAGGCTCCCATAGCCATAGCTGCGGCCGTAAGCACCCTCGGCATCGGCAACAGTCTCGCCACCGCCGACAGGCTCGAAGTCCCGGCGCTGGAGCCGCCCTTGTGTATCGAAGAAGAGACGGTGTTGGCCTATGCTGGATTTTTTGCTCTCGATCCCGATGTTGCCCGCTAACCCTTCCAACTCGCTTCCGGATGCCGACTGGCGCTCGGCGACACCCAAACCGCGATCGAACCTCGCGATCGACTGTCGGCGGTCGTCTGAGAATTGATAACTGATTTGGCGGACCGGCTTGCCGGTTCTGTCGGTGAGTGTGACCGAAGAAATGACGGATTCCGCGCTACCGCCCTTGGACAAATAGCTGAATCTCCATTGCGCCACGCCTTGCGTCCAAGGTTCATCGATCTGGTATTCGCGGCCCAAGACTTCGCTATGCATCAAGGCGACCAACCCGCTGTTGCCCGACGTGCTCTTGTTATCGGCCAAGGCGCCGGACCCGTTGACCCGGGCCAGTTCCAGCACGCGGCCGCCCTGCATGCGGAAGCGATAGCTGACGTTGCGCCCCGCCTGCTGCGCATCGGTCAGCCGCCCCACGCAATACGGCACCTCCCAGCGTTGACCGTAATTCGCACAATATTCGGTCTTGACTCGCAGATTCGCGTCCCACCACCAAGTCCCGCCTATCGCCGTGGTAAGCAGCAAAAGAGCGGCGACGGCAAACCGATTGCGACGCTTCGCCCGCATCCGTTCGGCCTCACGCCGCGCGAGATCGTCGTAGCGGCAACCGAGCAGCGCGGAGACCAAACGCAGCACGGCGCGCCGCTCCGTTCGGCTCATGCGTTCGTCCTTGCGTGGACGGACGTCAGCTGCGATCGGCTCGACTTCCTCCCACGCCATCGCCTCGGTGCCGTCCGGCTGTTTCACCGTGATCCGTCGCCGCCGCAGTTCCGGCGGAAACGACTGGTCCGGCTCTCCAGCGATCAGCAAGGGGATGATCCGATCCCCCTTGTCCATCTCCTGGAACAGCTCGATCTCGCGCCGAACCCAGCGCGAGCCCGGCGTATCCGGCGAGCAGATGACGATCAGGTAATCGCTTCGCGCCAGCGCAATCTTGATCTGATCAGAAAGATCGGACGACGCGGGGATTTCATCTTCGTCACGAAACAATTGTCCGAGACGCTTGGGGTAGGCCTCGCGCTGAAGGGCCGTGGGCGTTCTGTAGGACTCCAGCTCCCGCATGACGCGAATCGCCCATTGCCGGTCGCGCGGCATATGCCGGTAGCTAATAAAGGCTACGTATCGTGGCATTTCCGATTTCATTTACTTTCCTTGAAGCAAATAAAACAGATGCTTCCCCAGCGCACGGCTCGACGTGCCAACCCGCAGTCTTGCTCAGGTTATTCGCAATACCACCTGACGTCGGTGAACAACCGCACACACGGGCGGCTAAACGAAAGGGCGGCGCAAGTCCAGTCACTCGCGGTGCGAAATTGGTGCGAAATGGTCACAGCACCAAGTGACGCGGCTTACAGCGGTGGCCGAAAGACAGTTCACCGACGCGGAACGGTCGCTCGAGTGTCCTGTCGATCGCGCGGACGAATGTCTGAAACTGGCCGAAGCCGGAAGTAGCGGTTGGCGCAAACAACGCCGACCTCATCGAAAGCCAAAGTTCCTTAGGCAAGCGGATCGTGGTGACGGTCGGCGAGAAGATCGGCAAGTAGCACGTGGGGCGGCCAGGGCGCAACAGCGGAAACGGTCTCCATGCCGACGCCTCATGAGCGCGGCGGGACGCGAAACCACGTGACCGCCACGACCAGCAAGAACACCGCGTAGGCCATCGCGAATACCCAGCCCGGCAAGTTGTAGTAAAGCCAGTAGCTTACCCAGCGCTGCACGAACCCCTGCGGGCCGACGCGTCCGGTACGAAGCCAGTCCTCGAGGTCCGTCAGCGGGCACGGTATGTCAAGAACAGCGAGAATCGCGACGACGCCTATTGCTGTGAGATGCGCTATCCGGAACACGCGGTTGCGTACCCAGTCGCGTTTCAACCATGCGCCCGTCCAGATAGCGGTTAACCCGCCGACGATAAACAGGACGATCAGCGCGTGCAACACCAGAACGGTATTGGCCAGCCAGTTCATGATACGGCGTCCGGTTCGATATCGCCAACGCCGACTCAATGTCGGACCCGCCTACGGCAGTTTCAGAGCGATCATTCGGCATAAAAGACCCTAGAGCGAAACGAGGTACCCATACTCCACCAGATTGTCGCCAATTCTCACGTGGCGCTCGAGTGCCTGTTCCTGGCCGACTAAAGCCTTCAGCGAGAGCTATACACCGTTGCAAGCCTCCGAAGCCTTTGGGTGGGGATCAAAGAATCGCAACACCCGTGCCGCGATCCACGGTGTGTGTTTCGAGGAGTATTGGGCCAACGTCGTTCGCTGGCGTTGGCATTTGCGGGCGCTGTGGCGAGACTGGCCGATGTCCACGCCTTTGTCCGGCCGGGCGTCGGAGGAAGTCTCACCAACGGTCCCGATCGGGCATCGCATCGACCGCGAGTGCTACGCGGTCTTCGAACACCAGATCCGAATGTCCGGAAGGCGTGGGAATCCTCGGAAACTGGGCATAGCGCTCGCCGTCGATATCCACCCACTTTACGAGTTGCATCAGCTTGCGCCAGCGCGCAGCGTCATTCAAAAGTGGCTGGATCGGCCAGCAATCGTTGGTCGATATGGAAGCGTCGACAAGCCTCTGCGCGAGCATCGCGAAAATCGGGCCGCGTGTCTCCCAATCTTCTTCATTGCGCGCGAGCAGATTGATGATCATCTGTGCGTCGCAGGCACCGACTTCCTTCTCGATGAGCTGGCGTAAGTCGCCGGCCGTCACTTTCGGGCGATTGAGCCGACGATTCCAGATCTTCCCACACTCATCAAGGGCCGCGTGCTCGTCGCTGCCGACTGCGATCCACGGCGTGCTCATCCCACAGTCCGCGCAATAGATGCACGCGAGCTTCTCGGTTTTCGGGGCGTAAGCCGGGCGAGCCAGCGTGTCGCCAATCTTGGGCGGTCCAGCCTGGCGGCCGAATTGCCCGTAGTCAAACCCGGCTTCGCCAATGTCCGCGACGACACGTTGTGAAAATCCAGCGGTGCCGCGTCCGCCGCAGTGATCGCATGGATAGAGCTGTTCGTACATTTTGGGTTTTCGCGCGTCATTACCTAGTGTGATTATCGTTGGACATCGGACGCGCGAAAAGCAGGAGTTACAACCTGAAAGGTATTATTCATTTACTGCAATAATCGGAGGAAAGTCGTCGTGCAACTGCCCGTCGAGCTCGCGCCCGGCCTTGCGCTTGCCGATCCGGTCCAGCGTCTGGCGAAAGGGATTGGGTCCGTGAGCATTCCAGTGGTCGTTGTAATCAAAGAACCCGCTGCGAATATTGCGACGATCACGTTCAATCAGATCGTTGCCTGCGCAACTATTTCCCGGTGCCCACTCGCCCCATTGCTTGAAATGGAAATTGACACCAGCAGCGTGACATTGATCACGCAGGGACCGAACCCAGGCAGGGTGAATCGGCCGCGCACCGCGGCCGCTTTCACCCCCAACGAAGATTCCGTCGATCATCGGGGGTGCCTGAAGTTCGCCCGGGCTGCCCCACGGACCGATCCAGTCGTAAAGGTTGACCGGGCCGAGTAGAGGCTCCATCGACAGAAAGCGCACGCTCGCCGGTGCGTCGACGAGTTTGCGAATATCGCGGTCGGCTTCTTCCTGATTGACGATGGTCGCGCCGAGCCAGACGTTCTCCGGCGTGCCTTGCGGAAACATATCGGCGAGCATCGCGCCGGCATTCCCGATCCGCTTTGTGAGCAACATCCAGACGAGATGCGGCGTCTCGCGAATGAGCCGGGCGAAGCGTTCGCGTTGACCGTCGGGTGCGGCGTTGTCGAACGGATCGCATACGCTCGGGAAGACCTTCCGGTATTGGCCCGCCTTCGCCGCGGCATCGTTCCAGCGCACAGGTTTTTCCCAATGCGCGTCGCTGTAGACACGGCGAGGGGCTCCCGGTCCCCAGTTTTCCCCATGGCGCAACCAACGGTTCATGGACTCGGCATAGCAGTGGTCGCAGCCCGGACCGACCTTCTGGCAACCCTCCCAAGGGCTCCATGTCATGTCGGTCCATTCAATTGCAGTATTCGCGCCCATTGTCCGCTCCCGGTCAAACTGCTTCAGTGGCGAGCGCCGAGGCGGCGAGCGTCCCAGACTGCCGGGCGCGGGCCTCGATTCTGTCGAGCCACCGCAGGTACGTATCGTCGCTGGCCAGGTCGGAGACGAAAGGGGCGATGACGTGATCCAGGGGTGCCGCCGTCAGGTTGATGCTGACGATGGTTTCTTGATCGGGAACGATCCAGAAATACCAGCGCTGGACAAAGTACCACCATGTCTTTGCGCGCTCGAGTTCCGTCCATGTCGCTGTGAAATCGAGCACTGAGCCGACGGCGCTGAAGAAGACACAGCGCACGCCGTCGCCGCACAGAGATGCCACCACCACCTGCCGACCGCCGGAAATGGACTGCGGATCATGACATGCGCAGCTGAGTGCCGGGTAGCGACCGACCCAGTCGAGCGAGCGCGAGATCGCGCGTTCCAGAAAGAACGTCTTGCCTTGCATACGAACTCCGATGATATGTCGCCCGCTCAGGGACGGGTATGCACTGAGTGTGCCTCGTTCACAGGGAAGTCAAGCGACCGGCGTTGGCCATAGTGGCTACCGACGTTTGCAGGCGGGTGGAAGCCGGACAGCATCGAGGACCTCGCGATCCACGTTCCATTCAACGACCGGGATCTGCCGTGCAGATCGCAGAGCGCGCTTTTCTTGCTTGCGAGCTTCGTAGTGGTCAACCCCATTCATTCCATAGACCTCGACGTGGGTGTCAATGGCCGTATCACACAACACGAAGTCGGGCAGCATGTCGTCGCCGTCGCTCATGCGAACAGGTTTCTGAAAATCCCGGCCCTCCATGACCAGCCTGTTGGCCATGGCAACTTCGGGCATGGAATCGCATGGCAGGAACGCGCGGGAGCACAGCATCACCGCTAGATCGACAAGCTTCAGGTGACCCTTGGGTGTGCGTTCAACGAGAAGGAGGGCGATGACCCGAGCGGCGCGATCGCCGAGCGCGCGCCATGCGTGCGGATAGGTTCGCGCAGCGTGGTCGATCAGGTTGGTGCTAGCGTAGTACTTACGTGCGCTCTGTCTGAGGCTAAGCGCGTGACCATACTGCGTGGGCGAAACCTCGTTCATCTCACCGATGACCAGTCCTCGCCTCGTTGTCCCTTTTTCAACAGTCAGGCGACCAATGAATGCGTCGAATTCCGCGTTGATCGCGGCGCGATCGGCTTCATCGAATCGACGCATGATGTGCAGGACATCCTGCGCGTCGACGCCATTGATAAGCGCGGTGCCGACTTCGGCGAGGAGCTGGGCATTGCATTGCCCCCAGTGCCTTGACGTGCTCGAGCCAGTCCACTGGTTAAGGCCAGCCTCGACCCAGAGCGTCTGCAGGAATGCAAGCAGGCTGGCTGAGCGGCGACTGGCGCGGCTGGACGGCTTCGCGGGCGAGCCGCGTGAGCCTGTGGTCGTTTCCCGCAGGGTGAGCGAGGCGTCGAGTTTGACATTCAGGCCGGTGGGCGTCGCAAAGATCGCGGCCTTCGTGTCCGCGCCGCTGGCCGGCTTCGTTACGTCGGGATCCTTGAAAAATGCGCAGCCGCGCTTGTGACGGTGGCCGTCATCGGGCCAACCGGCCAGGTGAAGAAGCGAGCCGTAACGGCGTATCACGAGCTGCAGCGGCGCGGCGTGGGTCTCGCAGAGGCAGACCGCGTAGCCGGGCGTGACCTTTGCGCGCTCGAGGCGCTTCACGTAGCGGGCCGGATTTTCCTGTACGTCACTGAGCGGAAACTCACCGCCATCGAAAGATACCTGGGACATGGTTGCCTCTGCACCATAGAAAAAGGCCGCCGTGGAAGGAGTTGTACAAATCGCGGATCACGTCTGCCCGCCATGGACTTCACTGGGCGAATACTCTCGTCCCGTTGCCTTGTCGGTCAGGAACCATTCGCCGGACCGTAGCCGTATGACGTTGCACTGGGGATAGCGCGCGGCCATCATCGCCAGCTCCCGCTCTTCGCGGCTTTTCCGGATCGTGGAAATGAGCCCGGCGACGAGGTGGACGGTCACCAGCGCATACAGGACCGCTGCCATGACCACGGTTGGCGTCCATGACGGCAGGTGGAATCTGGAAGCCACGAGCCTGAGGAGATTCCAGGCTGCACAGCCGACTAGCAGGATCGTGACGAGGGCCGGGAGAGGGTTAAGAAGCATGTTGTCTGGCTGATGACGTGTTGGACGCGAAAGCTATACGGTTTTGTCGAGCATTCCGGGTTAGGTGTCTGAACCGGCTAAACCGACTTGCGATGTGACCCGGAAGCGGCCCATCCAGGCGAACGAAAGGCGGGACGTGCTATTCGGACGACACGGCGAGTGGTAATCCACAGGGTTATGCAGCGAATCTGTGGATAAGTTTGACGGCGGTTCGCTCGCATCGTGTCGGCAAAAGCCGCATCAAATGCGCTGCCATTCCGCTGAAAGGCGCTGGGGTGCGGGCGCTACCATCTGATCATCTTCCGCGTCCATGACGCATCGACCGAACGCCGGTGTACACAGGCGTTCCTCATTCACCCCGACGGGCTCACACCCGTTGCGGGCGTGCTCCCGTCAACTTCGACGGGATGCACCATGAACCGTGATCGTATCTTCCGCTTTGGCGTGATGGTCTGGCAGACGTACGGCCTCTCGAAAGAGGAGCTGCTGCGCATCGTCAGATCAAAAAACCGGTATTCAACCCGCTACCGCGCAGCAGCGCTGCGTCATCTTGTAGCTCAGGCCCCTGTCTCGATCACCTGCGGTCGCCCGTTTGCGGCGCGACGCCGGCTTGTGCGCCAGTACTACGGCATCTGATAACCAGCATTCACTTACCCGCCGGGGGCGCACCCCCGATGGGGATGTACCCCGGATCACCTATATGGAATCCGGCATGTTTAATCATTTCATTCAGACATTCATTGATGCGCAGACCGCAGCATGGCGTCACTACAGTGCTGTCGCTGCGACCGAAAAGCGCCTGTTCGGCGAGACTCCTGACCCCGCTGTCCGTGTGCCGTCGACCGCACAGGTGGTCAACGAGCTTCGACGCACGTACGAGACGCTGGCCACCCGCATCATCTGGAAGGCACGTGACCAGTTCGCTGCTGGATCAGGGCGGCCCGTGGTCGATCGGGCTGCGGTTTTCCAGATGGCGGGCTTCGATATCGAGGGTTCGATAGCGTTGGGAGAAGTACCTGACTTCGACCGGCTGTATGCGGCGGTTCAGGCCAGTCTGGGCGCAGCGGGAGATCTGCTGTGAGCCGAAAGTCTGCGCAACGCAAACACGACCTGACAGCCGACGCCGCACAAAAGGAGCTCGTGAAGCTCATCGAGTCCTTTTCGCATGGATACCACCTGCATACGGTCTTTTCGGACTTTGTCGAGTTGAGCGCACTGGCGATCAGCAACAGCGTCGATCGCGCACAATTCGACGCGCGCGAGAAGCGTTACCTCGATATCGTCGGCAAGTACAAGCGGGAGGAAGTTGCGAAGTTTCCGCAGATGATGGGCCTGCTCGTGGAGTCGTTCGAGCAGCGCGTCGCGATAGTCCGCAATTCGGCATCTGATTCTCATGTGGTGAGCGGCGGCTTGACGGACGTGCTCGGGGAAACCTACATGATGCTCGGGCTCGGGAATGATCGGGCGGGGCAGTTTTTCACCCCGTACAGCGTGTCGCGGATGATGGCCATGATGCTGATGGGCGATAGCGGCGCAGAGGTCGAGAGCCGCGGCTTCATCCGCGTGCAGGAGCCAGCTTGCGGCGCCGGCGGTATGGTGATCGCAGCAGCCGACGCTTTGCTCGCCTCGGGTCACAACTATCAGCAGGCGATGCACGCCACGTGCATCGATATTGACCAGTGCTGCGTTCACATGGCGTATGTGCAACTGTCCCTGCTGCACATTCCGGCTACGATCGTGCACGGCAATGCGCTGTCGATTCAGGTGTGGGGCACGTGGTACACGCCGGCACATATTCTGGGCGGCTGGACATTCAGGCTAAGGCGACGGCTCGAGGCGGATCTGCTTCGTGAGGCTGTGGCGCTTGAATGCAGCCCGGAAGCCGACGAGCCGCAACCGCTGGCGGTCAGGACTGATGTAGCGCAAGCGTCGGAGATCGAGGCGTCCGACGTGGCAGTGCTGGAGCGCGAGGCCGCGCCGGTGGCCGCCGCAGTCGTCCCCGATGCAATGTCGGTGGCCGAGCTTTTTGAAGAATCGCTCGCGAGCGGTACCCGGGAGCGTACCGTGTTCGACACGATTGACCAGCTGACGCTCTTTTGACGCAAGGCCCACCCGAAGACGGTGGGCCTTTCTTTTTTAGACGCATGGATTCTTGCAGCTTTCCGGGCTTTCACAGCATTTCGTGGCGGTATCTTTAGCAAATCACCCGCGTCCATGACGCATCGAATCGCCGGCTACCCGGCATCTATCTTTAGACCCCATCGGGAACCACTCCCGAACGGGGGCAGGTTCCCTTCCGGAGAACCTGTATGGCAAATGCCTATCTCGATGTTCGTGCAGCGTTCGCGCTCGCGAAAGTCGCCAGCATCACCCATCCCTCAACCGACCGGCTCAGGCTCGTTCTGGCAGACGCGCAGGCCTTAGGCTATCGCGACGCTGCTTTCAGCCCAACCAGTCAACTTCCGGTGCCCGTCTACTTCGCCGACGAACCCCGCCTCGCAGAGGCATGGCAAGGCGGCGTCGTGACTCAGGAGTCAGAAGAAGAGACGTCGGGTATGTGCTCGTGATGCTTCAAGGGTCACGAGATCTGGCAGTGTCCCCACCTCGTTGACTAATCCTTCGCGTCGTTGACGCATTCAACCGCCGGCCAGTCCGGCCGCTATCTTTGACCCCATCGGGAACCTCTCCCGAGCGGGGGCGGGTTCCCTTTCTGGAGAACCTGCAATGCAACAGCAACTAACTGCTCCCCTCAAGCGTATCAAGCTCGGCCGCAACCCCCGGACATACTTTGATCCGAAGGCTCTTGCGGAACTTACCGAGTCGATTCGCGAGCACGGTGTCGATACGCCGATCATCGTCCGCCCGGTCGTTTTCGACGACTTTGACTACGAGGTGATCGCGGGTGGCCGCCGTCATCGCGCAGCCTGGGACGCGCATGGTGGAGACTATGCGATGCCCATCGTTGTAAAGGACGTCGACGACGTCCAGGCGCGACGTATTGCGCTCACCGAAAACATCCAGCGCGACAACCTGTCGCCCGCGGAGGAAGCCGTTGACGCGGCCGAACTTCTTGGGCTGCATGGCGGCGATCGTGATGTGGTGGCCAAAATGATTGGCTGGTCACGCTCCACGCTCGACGGCCGCCTCGCCCTGCTCAACTGTTCAAAAGCGGTGCTCGATGCGCTGAGTGAGCGAAAGATCAACATCGCTCACGCTGAACTGCTGGCGGCGCTCTCGAAAGAGAACCAGGACAAGGTCCTGCCCGTCGTCGTCGCTGAGAAGCGGTCGGTCGCGGACGTTCGCAAGCTGGTTGAGCAGGCTTCGTGTGCGCTGGCCTCGGCAATCTTCGACAAGACCGATTGTGCGGCATGCCCGCACAACTCGTCGACGCAGGCCCAGATGTTTGGCGAAGCGATTGGTACGGGCAACTGCACGAACCGTAGCTGCTTCAACGACAAAACGGAAAAGCAGCTTGAGACGACAGCCGCAGGCTTGCGCGATGAGTTCCAGACCGTGCGGATCGTGCGGGCTGGCGACAACAACACCCGTGTGCAACTGGCCGTTGACGGGTCGAAAGGCGTCGGGCTTGAACAGGCGAAAGCCTGTCATGCCTGCAGGAACTACGGCGCGGCCGTGAGCGGCCTGCCGGATTCAGTCGGCAAGGTCTATCGCGGTCAATGCTTTGACACCGTCTGCAATATGAAGAAGGTGGCCGCTCGCATCCAGGCAGAGAAGGCCGCAGCGCAACCAGAGAAGGCTGAAGGGGCGAAGTCGGCCCCGGCCGCGAAGAGCGCGGGCGGCACCGGCAGCAAATCTGCGGGTGCCCCAGCGTCGACGAACCAGTCGGTCACGGCTATTGCCGAGTCCGAGAAGGTCAAGGCGTATCGCGTGAAGCTCTGGCGCAAGGCGCTGCGGGTGGACATCGGCATGGATCACGATCTGGCGCGCCAGTATCTGATCGCGGTTGTGCTCAGCGGCAACGCGCGGCACATCGAAGATGGAGCGTTTCGCAAGTTCTTCGAGCGAATGGTCGGTGGCGATGTTGATGTGCCGATGGCGGACCTTCCGAAGTCGGTCAGCGCAGTTCAGGCGACCAGCGAGAAGATTCAGGCGGACCTCATGATCGCCATGCTGTTTGCGGCGATCGAGGGTCTGGACGTCACGCGGCTCACGCAGTTGTGCAAGTCGCACAAGCTGGATCTGAAGAAGCACTGGAAGCTCGATAAGGAGTTTCTCGAGCTGATCACGAAGTCCGAAATGCTGGTGCTGGCTGACGAGATCGGCATTCGCACCGCGCTCGGCGATAACTTCAAGAAGGTTTTCGCGAAATCGAAGCCCGAACTCATCGAGGCACTGCTCAAGGTCGAAGGTTTCGACTACGAGGGCAAGCTGCCGAAGGTACTGAAGTTCTGAAAGTCTGGGACACGCTCTGTGTCCCGTTCCCTCTCTTTATGTACGCCGCGTTTGCGCGGCTTTCCCCATTTCAGGAGTCAATCATGTTTCAGCAACTGGAAGCGCTCGTGCGTTCCGCGGGTAAGGTCGTCATGACTTTGCAGGCGGCAGGTGATCAGCTTGCCGTGTTCGTCGTGCCGCAAGGTGCAAGCGACCCGGCGCTGCGTCAGCCTCTCGTGCTCACTGCCACACCGGCGGAGCTCGACGAGGGTTTCGCGGCCGCGCTGCTGACCTACACGGGTTCGCACAAGTCGCTCGAGGAACAGGTCGCCGTCACCGCGGCGATTCTCGACGAAGCGAAGAAGTCGCAGGTCGGCAAGGCGCAGAAGGCGTTACAGGGCAATTCGAAGAAGGCGCTTCCCGCGCCAGCATCGAACGGCTCCGCGGAAAGCGAAGACAGCGATGAGCATGACGATGCGCAAGCATCGGCTCCCGCACCCGCTGTAGCGCCGTCCGCGCCCGCCGAGCCGAAAGGCACGGACCTTCTTTCGCTTCTCGGATAAGGGGCTTGCCATGTCGATTTCCATTTCGGCGGTAATTCGCGAATTCGCCTACAACGGCATGAACCTGCTCGATCCCGGGCCGGCGTTCACGCCTGACCAGGTTCGCGATCTTTACACCGCGCAGTATCCGGAACTGACGACGGCCGCCGTAGACGGGCCCGAGATCAAGGAGACGGTGATGCGCTACACGTTCGTCCGCGCAGCGGGTGCCAAGGGCTCCCATGCGTAAGGACGCTTTGCTCAAAGCCTTGTCCGGTCCGGACACGGCATTCAACCAGGCACCGCCCGAAAGGGCGGTTTTTCTTTATGACGAGGAAGCCCGCTCATGCTCTTCGATCCTTCAACAGCTGATTCGCACTTCACTCTCGGCGCCGGTGGGTCGTGGCAACCGCCACGCGTTGCCGTTGCCCGACGTGGATCTGCCGCTGATTTTTTGACGCTGCCCAGCGTCGCGGACGACGTCCCCGTCGATGCACGCGTGAAGTGGCGCGAGGACGTGTCGCTCGCGTCTCTCGTAACGAAGCACTTCCTGTATGGACCGCTGCGCGCGGCAGACGTAAGCGAGCCGGTCGACGCTGGCGATGCCTTCCAGCAGGCGTTCTTTGCCTGGGCAAGGCGTCACACAGGCCGGCTGGAGCGCATCACGGTTAAGCCGTGCCTGTTCGACAGCCACGCAGTGAGCGACATCCTGCGGTACACCGGCACGGCAAGCAATGACGAGGATCCTTCGCCACTGTTCTTCGCGCTGGAGTCACCGGAGGAATGGATCTGTTCGTTCGGGGCGACGACCGCGAAGTTGCGCGCCGCCCATCCGCTGCTGCTGCGAACCCTCATGTCGACTATCCACCGTGCGTCCATGCGCACGATCTGGCTGCGAACGCCGGACTGGTTCATGTACGAGTTCTCGTGCTGGTACTGGGACGGCGACGAAAGCATCACCGACGCGCATGCGGAGGAGATGCTTAAGGAACGGTTTGGCGAAGACGAGGAGGCGCGCAAGGCTTACCTGCCGTCGATCGTCAGACCCATGCTGGCTCCGCAAGACGCTGATGCTTCTGTTTTCTCGGGCGGCCGCTGGCGGCTTCGCCCGGCATTGACGGAAGAAGAACTGCTCGTGCTGCGTTCCAGAAGCAGCGGGACGGTTCGTCGTGTGTGTACTGAGCTGCTCCGGTTGAACCGCCTGATGCATGGCACACGGCGTCGCCGGCTCTTCAACGCGTGCTACGAGACCAACCCTGTGTACGCAGGATGCGGAATCGTCTACGACGGCAGCGAAATCATTGGCGACCTTCTCGACGCCCATTTTGATAGCGAGTCCCAGAGCGGTGAGGCCACGACTTATCACGGCTTTATCGCATTGGGCGACAACGCGCGCGCGATCCGTCGGCAGTACGCCGACTGGGAGCTCGCATTTTCCATTCTGAAGCGTCTTGACCGTCTGCTGGCGTTGGTGACGCACATCATCTAGGAGTTTTCTTATGTCTGGTATTTCAACTGGCCGCGCCGGTGCAGATGTTGCATTGCAGTCGGCGCTGCTGTTGTATGGCGCGAAGGACGACAGCACCGTGTTCGCAACGGCGCACCCGATCGCGTTGGTGAACGGGCGCCCCACGGTCGGCGCTGGTCGGCCGCTGCAACGCGATGCGCTGATTTCTGCGCTCACGAAACTGGCGGAGCACGCCGCGCCGAAGGCGGAGTTCCTTCCGCCGACGGTGTTAGGTGTCTCGCCGGCGGCAGTGACGTGGTGGTGCCCGGGCGGCATGCGCCGGGTGTTCTTCAAGTGCTCTAACCTTGGCGAGCGCTCTGCCGTCGTGCCGCATCCGGGGCTCGTATTCCAGGCGTCCAATCTGGGATTTCGCGTCTTCGCGCTCGCAGACGGCGAGAGGCCCACGGCGGGAACGAAGCTGTTCGAGCCGCCGTACTTCAACACGTGGGATCAGGGCGGTATCTGCATCGGAACGGCGCGTGTGCCCAAGCGCGTCGATATCGCATCGATTCCCCGCTGGGAAGCAGGGTTTTTCGAATCGGCTTTCACGCATCCGAACGCGGGCGGCAAGCGCCTGAGCTATACGGACGGTGAATACGCCTTCTGGCGTGACATGCTCGACGGGAAGTTCTGCGAGTCGTTTCCGCTGGAGTGCCTCGTGCCGACGAAATTCACGGTGCAGGCGCTGGTGAGCTGTCGCGTCGGAGGTACAGCATGAACGCACTGGACGCGGTACTGCAGAAATCGTTTCCGTCCGTGATGGTTCCGCGCAATGAGGCGGTGCCGCCGCTGATGGCCGCAGGCGAGCGGCTGCTGGTCGCCGCTAACGGAATCTGGCTGGAAGTGTTCCGTCCGTGGATCCGGGTGGTCCGCTGCGTTGCCCGTTACGACGTGCGCACGGCGATTCCGTACGGCCGCGTTGCCGAATTAACGGAACTGCTGTGCGGCGCTGTACCGGGAGCGCACGTGGCCGCGTTCTACCGGATGGCACGCGCTGCTTTGCCGAACGAAGCGGGGGCGTGGATCGTCTGGAACAACCACACACGGGAATTCCGGATCGTGCCGTTGCCTTCGTTGTCACATGGTCCCGGCCATCTCGTGTATGAGCGGCCGGTGCTGCGTGACGGCGAAAGCGTCGTGCTGGACTGTCATTCGCATGGCGCGGGCGCCGCGTATTTCTCGCGTACTGACAACGACGACGACCGGCATGATGTGAAACTGGCATTGGTGCTTGGACATTGCGACCGTGCACCATCGGTCGCGCTTCGACTGTGCGCCAAAGGGATATTCGAGAAGCATGACGGTATCCCCGGCACGTGGCAGGCGGCGCTGGATGCGGAGGTGACGGCATGAGTACAGCCATCAAACACCGCATTCCGCAACACATGCTCACGCAGCCCTGGCGGGTGGTTGTCGTTGGCGCTGGCGGCACCGGCAGTGCGTTGCTGCCGAGCCTGGCGCGCCTTCACCACGCAATGATCGAGCTGGGGCATCCGGGCGGGATCGAATGCACGGTCTACGACGATGACACCGTCAGCGAGACGAATGTCGGCCGGCAGGGGTTCTATCCGAACGATGTTGGCCAGTACAAGGCGTTGCTACTCGTGAACCGGTTGAACAACCTCATGGGTACGCGGTGGGTCGCCGAGGCGCGTCGCGTCGATTCCAGTGTCCGGCTTCACGCGGACCTTGTAATCGGGTGCGTTGACACGCGGCGTGCCCGCCATGCAATCGTGCAGTCTGCGAAGCGTGGCTCGTGCGGTTACTACCTCGACTGCGGCAATGAGACGGACCGCGGTCAGGTCATTCTCGGCGAGTTTGGAAAGGCACGGCATGACAGGCTGCCCCATGTGGGCGATCTGTTTCCCGACCTTCTGAATGCGAAGAATGACAAGGGCGACGACACGCCTTCCTGTTCGATGGCCGACGCACTGCGCAAGCAGTCGCTGGTCATCAACCAGGCGATTTCGGTGCAGGCGTTCAATCTGTTGTGGACGCTGTTTCGCACCGGGTCGCTGGACTGGTCGGCCGTTTTTGTGAACCTGGCAACCGGAAGAACGAATCCGGTTGCGACCGACACTGCTGCATGGGCGCGCTTCGGATACGAGGCGCCGAAACCGGTGGAAAAGAAGGCTCGCAGGAGCCGGAAAACATCCGCCGCACTCTGATATGCCGCTTCCTTCGGGAAGCGGCTTTTTTCACAGGAGAATCATGAAACATGCGATCGCTGATTGCCTCGCGCAACATGGCTGGCTTAAGGATCGGATTGTCGATGCCTTCGGTAAAACTTTTGAGACGGTGGTCGCGCCAAAACGTGCGAGCATCTGGCTGAAATTTGATCGCGAGTGCGATCGCTGGTGGCTTAAGGACGGCGACTTCACAAGTGCCGGCGAAAACGTACTGGCAGGTAGCTTTGCGATCTTTCCCATGGGCATGGCTCAGGACCAGATCGAGCAAACTGTCGCGGCACTTGTCTCCGCGATGGAACGCAGCATCGCGCAGGCGTACTCCGTTCGCCTGCTTGACCAGCAGCGATTCGCCCGTTAATACGACGCAGGCGCCGGAAGGGCCACGTTGAGGAGCTTGTAACCAGCGCCGCACCCAATAGGGGCGGCGCTATTTTTTTGCGTCGCTGCTGCCGTCGCAGGACCAGCAACTAATGTTGAAAGGGGGGGCGTTTTCCCGATGTTTCGGCGCTGCGTGCGCTATGGGTACGATTAGACTCACTCTATCACCCGCGCTTTTGCGCATCGACCGAACACTCTGGCTTGCCGGAGTGTGAATATCTTTGACTGGCCATTGCCAGTCTTAACGACGGGCCACACCCGTCTGTCACCCTGTTGGGAGCCATCCCAACGGGACCGGCTCCCTTTTTTCTGGAGCCATACCATGTCAAACCGAAACAACGCTGTTGCTTCGCTCAAACTTCTCTTCAGCATTTTTCTCGTTTCCGTGCTGTCCGCCTGCGCCGGTATCGACTTCGGTTCGCCGAATACATACCAGCGTTATGACGTCCAGTACAGCGGTACGGTTGAGGAGGGCACGGTTCTCCGCACTCGCGCGATCACGATCGAAGCCAGCCAGGATAACTCCGGGCTGACGTCGCTCATCAGCGCAGGCGTAGGTGCATTCCTCGGCTCACGCACCATTGGCAATGGCACCGGCCGCTACATCGCCGGCGCATTGTCTGGCGCTGCATCGGGTTTCGTCACGCAGAAGGTTTCGCAGGCGCTGTCGCATCACGCGGGCCTCGAAATCATCGTGCGCACGAGCACGGGACGCAACATTGTTGTCGCCCAACCGGACGACCAGCAGTTTGCGCCGGGCGATCACGTTCTGCTTATCTCCACCAACTCGGGTCTGCGCGTTACGCACTGACCCGTCATATCTCCTTCGCGCGCCGGCAGTCGCCGGCTCAATTCTTCATCGCGAGGTGTCCCGAAAGGGCACCTCGCTTTTTCTTTTTTGAGGTCCGTATGTTGAAAGTTCCCAAGGTGTTCTATGCCGACCGCCGTAGCGCGGGCGCGGCAACGGACGCCGCGATAACGGATCACGCGACGCGCATGTTGCGTCGCGTGGCTCGCGACTTGCGTTTGCGTCCTTCGGACCACGAGATCGTCACTGAATCGGCTCGGCGCAATCGCGGGTGCCGCGTCACGCTCCGTACTCCGGCTCTCATGCTGGAGGTCGCTGACACGCCGACACGCCACAAGGTCGCCGTGTCATTTCGCACCCGTCGCGGCCGCTCGGATCTGTCTGGCGGTGCTGACAATGCAGTTGGGCTCGACCAGCTGTCATCGCGTGAAGGATACGACGCGCTGCTCGCAGGCTTGCGGCTTGCCGCCGGTCTGGACAGCGAACGACGGTAGGGGGCGGGATGGAAATCGTCCAGGTTTTGATCGAGTTTCCCTCCGGTATGGTCGTATCCGACCGTGCCACGTACTTTCCGGAAGTCGGTCAGGTCCAGCCATCAGAAAGATTGTCGTTGCTGCTCCAACAACTGGCCGAAAGCGAGGCACCCCCAACGGTCACCATACTACTTGCGGGGGCGGAGGTTCGCGCCGACGTGCGAATTGACGGTAATTTCGAACTTCGCTCCAACGAAGTAGAAAATGCTGGGCGTCGGCCAACGGCGTTGCAACGGCTGTTCGGGCACGACTGGACCACGGATCAACGCCAGCAGTTCGGTCGGTTGTGTCATTCGTTCACTGTTGTGTCGTTGGTGGGCGCGGCGGGTATTCTCCATTCGACGAAGACCTGGTCCGCCGGCGAGCTTCTGACGGAGGCGGTGCTGATATTTGCCGTTGTGGTAACCTTCCTTTTAGGCATGAATTCCATGAACGGAGACTGACAATGAATCTAGGATTGTTCGTCCTTTTGCTGATGGCACCGATCCTGGTCTATGGTGGTTACATGACCAACCGGGGCCGTAAGCACGAGCGTGAACGGCGGCATCCTCGCGTTCCACGTTAAAGATATTTCCAGGGATCGGATCTCCGATCCAACATGCGTCAAAGGCCGCACCTTCGGTGCGGCCTTTTTTATTGCCATTTTTCTATGTATGAAACCCTTGATTTGCCGGTTGCATTGGCGGCCGCACCCTTTGAAACGCTCGGCGCGACCGGTGGCAGCGTTGTGGAGCAGATTTCCCGTGCATTGCGGCGTACGGAGATCGAGCCGGAGTGGGTTGCGCACGCGAATTTCATCGGCGCGGACTGCCCGGACCGGTTCGGCCTGCCGCCCTCGGCGCCGTGGCCTGTCGAGCAGTCAAACCGTCGTTTGACCCTCTCAGTCGAGCGCGGCAATTCGGAAGGCTGGATTATCCGGGTCGACCTGATTGAACTCTTGACTTCCTCTCCGGGCTAAACTCCGGAGATTCCTCCAGCGAGCGCCTGAAGTCCCAGGCGGACAATGTTCCGGGCCGCGTTCGTGTCGCGGTCGTGTAACGACCCGCACGAACAGCACGTCCACTGTCTTATTCCAAGTCCGGCCCTACCTTTCGGACTGCTCGCGGATATGACTCCGCAGCACGAGCACGTTTGGGTTGAAAACGCTTCGTTAACTTCTGCGAACACCACACATTGCCTGATGGCCTTGTACTTGAGTTGTGTCCGGAACGTGGTCCACGCGGCATCGTGTACGGACTTCGCCATACTCGTTTTTACCAGCGCTTTCGCGTTCACGTTGCCTACGAAGATTGCTGCATGTTTCTTCACCAGCGCCGACGTTTCCTTATGGATGGCGTCCTTGCGCTGGTTCGCGATTCTGGCGTGGATTGCCTTCACGCGTCGCTTCTTGCGAGCCCGCTGCGCGATACCAAGTGCCTGCTCAGACTCGCGATACCACTTCTTCGGCGCGAACTTCTCGCCGTTGCAGTAAGTCGCCATGGTCTTCAGGCCGAGGTCGATGCCGAGCACGGCTGAACCGTCCGGCACGCGTTTTTCTTCGACCTCCACCTTGACGGCGATGTTGACGTACCAGCGCCCGCGCGAGTCCTCGTTGAAGCTGCCCGCGCCAAGCTCGTACCCCGACAGGCCATAGGAGTCCCACAGGCCGATCTGGAGCCCGTTGAAGTGCAGTTGCCCGTTCTTGTACCTGATGCCTTCGCCCTTGAACGGGACCCATCCGAGCGAATACTTCGGCGACTTACGGTTGCTCACGCGCCAATTGAGCTTCTGGCGCCTGAACTGTTTGAGCCGCGTCGCAAATTCCTTGCACGTCTCCTGGACCGTTCGGGAATCGACGCGGACGCCTTCGCACCTGCTGAAGCCGGCGGTGAGCTTCTGAAGGTCGAACCCTGACAGCCAGACCTTAGGCCGGTTGCAGTAGCGCTTGAGACTGCGGTACTGGGTCTCGTTCGCGAAATTCCAAACCGTGTTCACGTCGCGCGCCATCGCAAGCATCGCCTTCGCGTGCTTGTCCTTGATACGCAGCTTCAGTGTCTTTACGGTTTCCATGCCCGTATAGTACGCTTGGTCTTCCAAACACGGCAAGAGGTAAGAATGGGGCGGCCACGCAATAACGATAGCGATTTGCGGCACGGACGGCACTGCGTCTTTGCCCTGCACGTTCACTTGGTCTTCGTGACAAAATATCGGCGCAACGTGTTCAGGAAGGAGCACCTTGAGGCGATGCAGGCCATCCTTGCCAGCGTATGCAAGGACTTCGAGGCCGAGTTGGTGGAGTTCAACGGCGAGCACGACCACGTCCATCTGCTGGTGAACTACCCGCCGAAGGTCGCACTATCAGCGCTCGTCGCATCGCTCAAGGGCGTGTCGAGCAGATTGCTGCGGCAGCAGTTTGGGGACTTTCATCCGTGGCTGAAGCGGCGCGGTGTGCTTTGGTCTCCGTCCTACTTCGCGGCGTCGTGCGGCGGGGCTCCGCTGGATATCCTGCGCCAGTACATTGAGCAGCAGCAGGCCCCACACTAACTACCAAATTCCCGGCTTACCCCGGACTGAACTCCGGGGCTTGCGCCGGCGCCTTGGTCACGCGAAGCAGTCGCTCACGGCGGAAAACATCGACACGATCGTTGCCGCGACGGCGGGCTTGCCTGAAACGGCAGGTTATATCGAGGTCGAAGATGCCTTGTTCGATGCGCAGATCGTGAACGCCGAGCCGTTGCCGGCAATGTTCGACACGCCTGTCGCAATCGGGCGGCCGGTCAACGACTTCGCAGCGAGGCTGCGCCAGTTGCAGGCGGACTCGCGGCGCGACAAGGCAGTGGATCGGACCGACATGGAGCGCGCGCAAGGCCGGATGAGTGCGCGCCGGCACAAGCTCGAATGCGAAATAGCGGTTCTCTCACACGGGCGCGAGTCGTACGAGTGGGCTAATCGCCTGGCTGCAGCCATCGAGGAACGCGGCATCGCGAAACTGCTGGACATTCTGGACACGACGGATGAGCGAAACCAGAGCAGCAAGCGGGCCGTCGAGGAGTTTCATGGCGTGAAGCTGCGCGGTGCCAAAGCGAAAGCGCGGCGCCGTGCTGTCTTCGCGTTGTGTGGCTTCGACGAACCGGCCCAGGCGCAATGGGAAAAGGCCGATGCCGATCGCGAGCTCCAAGAGCGCCGGGAGGATGAAGCTAGGCGCGCTAAGGAAGCGGCGCTTACGGCCCGCTACAAGCGCAACGACGGTGTGGTGATCGATGGCGTCAAGCACGTCGACGACGCGATCGCATCGGGCTTCAGCGAGATCCGCAACTGGCGCGCCGGTGCGATTCTTCAGTACGCACTTGTGAACCCGACGCTTAACGAGGGACGGCGCCTGCAGGCGAAGGACGGCACGCTCGCCTATGCGCGAGCGGTCCTCGAACGCCGTGCTGCGTAAGGGGAGGGCGTATGCGATTTGACCGTCAGGCTCGACCGGAAGGTTTCTCCTGGACGAGTCGCCGTCAGGCACTGTTCCTCAGTCGTGAGCAGCGACAGCGCGAAAAGCTGGCGCAAGCGTATCCACTGTTCAGCGACCAGCTTGAGCTTCCGCCCGCACGCACGCTCGACGAAGAGCAGGCGCGTCGCGAGAGGCTGTTCCTGCAGGCCGAGCAGCGAATGCGGGATCTGTACGCGCAGCAATGGCGGCGCACGCGTCGGGAGTACTTCGCGTGCACACTGGAGCAGCGGGCGCAGATCATGGAGGAATGGAGGCGCTGGCCAGGACCCGCAAGACCGTCCGCATTCTTCTACGTGATCGAGAAGCACAACGGTGTCGGTGAAGAAAAATCGCGCGTCTTTCGTGAACGCGAACGCGCGATGAAAGCTCGCATCGATGCGATGCTGTCGGCGCAGTCCTCGTTGTTGTTGTCCTGATTCGACATTTCTCTCTCACGAACCGGCGCTATGCGCCGGTTTTTTTTCGTCCGCGCTGAGATGGAACCTGAGTCGGGCGCGGTCTAAGGGGGGTGATTTTGTGCAGCATACGGACCTCTCCGGTAACGACGGCTGCATAAACTGTCCTTATCACCCGCGTCCCTGACGCATCGAACCGCCCCTGTGTGGGCAACAACTCTGCCCCGGGGAACGCGATCCCTATGGGCGATAGCCGGGGCACTTCCCAGTGAGAACCCCATGACTGTGCTGAACAGCGATTCAGAAACCGCTCGCATCCCGGTCGCACAGATCGAGACCGCGATCAATGTGTGGCGCAACCGCAATCCTTCGATGTTCGAAACGGATGTGCTGGTGCTGTGTGCCGAAGCACGTTGCCTTGCCAATCTCTACGGCAGGATGATTTTCCTTCGCGAGACCGACGTGCCCCGTGAAGCACTGAACGACGCGCAACTGGCCGCTCTGGCTGGCGCGCAGACGTAAGCTACTCCCCATTTTTTCGCGTCATCCGACGCATCGACCCGCCGCGATAGCGGCACATCTAACTCGCCCCACAGGGACCACGTCCCCTGGGGCGCTGGTTCGTGGGGCTTTTCTTTTCTGCGAGAACCCCATGAACGCACGTAATAACGCCGCCGCATCTATTGCAGTCGCCGATCAGGCACCTGCCAACCAGGTCACTGCAGCGCAGTTGACCGAACTGCTCACGGCCTATGTTCCGGAACGGTTGCCGGTGCTCATTACCGGGAGTCCGGGTATCGGCAAGAGCGATATCGTCGAACAGGTTGCGCGAGCAACCGGTCACGCTCTACTCATCAGCCATCCGGTGGTCGAGGATCCGACGGATTCGAAGGGGCTGCCGTTTCCGTCTGTCGACGGCACGACAGCGCGCCACCTGCCGTTTGGCGATCTTGAGGTGGCCGTCAACAGCAGCACGCCCCTGATCTGGTTTCTCGATGACCTGGGGCAGGCGTCGCCCGCGGTTCAGGCAGCAAAGATGCAGTTGCTGCTGGCGCGGCGTATCGGAACCCACGTCCTGCCGGATCACGTCACGTTCGTTGCTGCGTCT
The DNA here is from genome assembly GCF_050434225.1 of Paraburkholderia sp. GAS32. Lineage (NCBI taxonomy): Bacteria > Pseudomonadati > Pseudomonadota > Betaproteobacteria > Burkholderiales > Burkholderiaceae > Paraburkholderia > Paraburkholderia sp. GAS32. The sequence continues at coordinate 98,778 of NZ_JBNPVS010000026.1, forward strand.
AACCGGCGCAATGACAACGCGGGCGTGACAGGCATTCTTGACCCCGTCATTTCGCGTTTCGCGACTGTCGTGCAACTGATTCCGACGATCCATGACTGGTCGGACTGGGCGGTGCGCCACAACGTACCCGCCGAGCTGATTGCGTTTCTACGGTTCAGGCCGGATCTGCTGTCCGTGCGCAAAACGACGCGAGACATCGAGAATTCGCCGAGCCCGCGCAGTTGGGGATTCGTCGGCAAGACGATGAACGTGGTTCCCAAGTCGCTCGAGTTGACCTCCTACGCCGGAACGGTGGGAGAGGGAGCGGCGACGGAGCTGCTTGCATTCCTCGGCATTTATCGCGAGTTGCCCTCGCCGGACGCGATCCTGCTGTCGCCTGACACGGCGCCCATTCCGGAAACACCGGCGGCGCTGTTCGCAACGACAACCGCGCTGGCAGCGCATGCAACCGAAGGCAACTTCGATCGTGTGCTGACCTACAACGACCGGCTCATTGACGCCGGACATCGCGAGTTCGGCGCACTGCTCGCGCGTGACGCCATCCGGCGCACGCCGACGTTGCAGAACACTCACGCGTTCATTCGTGCCCAGAGCGGTCCGCTCGGATCAATCATCCGCGGCTGATCGGCCGTCCTTTTCACGCTTCATCCGTTGTTCCTTGCCACGGCCCGCTTCGCGCGCGCCGTGGCTTTTTTCTTTCTGCCTCATCCATTCATCTATCTGTCGGAGTCATTCCATGAACATCACCAATATCAAGTCTAAAGTCATGCTGTCGTCGGTCACGATCTCGACCTGGCAGGCACGCTGTTTCGACGTCAAGGCGACCGAAGAAGTTGAGAAGTCGCACGAGACGAAGGGTATCGGCCGTTTCAACAAGCGTCTGATGCCTGAACATGCGCCGAGCTACAAGGAGGTGGTGTCGATCGGCAACCGCATCCGCTCGTACTACTATGACCACTCGCTCAAGTACGATCAGCTGGGCGTGCGCCTTCTGCCGACGATGGTCTATATGGACTTCTCGGACCATATGCGCAAGCTGAAGGACGAATTCGAACTGGCCGTGTCCGTATTCCTGACGGACTATCTGGACCTGAAGGAAAAGGCACGTGCTGAGCTGAACGGGCTGTTCAACGAGGCGGACTACCCGAGCCTCGCGCAGATGTCCGGGAAGTTCGGGATCAAGATGGCCGTGCTTCCGTTTCCGGACGCGAGCCAGTTTGGGATCGACCTGCCGGACGACGTTCTGTCAGCTTTGCGCACCGATATCGACCAGCACGTGCTGGCCAGTATCTCGACGGCCAACAACGATCTGGTCGGTCGCCTTTACGAAGCCACTTCGAAGCTTGCCGACCGGCTGTACGCGGAAGGCAATGTGCGGCTGGACGTGACCAATCAGGTGCGCGAACTGTGTGAGCTCCTGCCGAAGCTGAATTTCAGCAACGACCCGAAGCTCACGCACATCCTCGAGCAGGCAAAGAAGCACCTTGCAGTGCACACCGGAGCGGATCTGAAGGAGTCGCGAGTGCTGCGCTCGCAGGTGGCGGCAAAGGCCCAGGAAATCGAAGGCCTGATGGCGGCCTTCATGGGCAGCACGCCGGAGCCGATGATCGATCAGGAGCCGGCGACTCAGGACCAGACGCCGCTTCTGCGTCTGGTCGCGTGAGGTGGCTATGGACCCTCGTATCTCGAAGCAGCGTACCGCGCTTGTGCTGGACCAGCCGTTTTTCGGGGCACTGGCGCTGCGGCTCAAGGTGGTCGAAGATCCGACGTGCAAGACGTTCTGGACCGACTCGGTTTCGATCGGCTACAACCCTGCGTTTCTATCGCAGCTGAACGATCTTCAGACGCGCGGGGTTCTGGCGCACGAAGTGCTGCACGTGGCCGGTGGCCACTGCTGGCGCCAGGGCGATCGTGACCCGGATCTCTGGAACGACGCGTGCGACTACGCGATCAATCCAATCATCATCGATGCGGGCATGCAGTTGCCCAAGGGTGTGTTGATTGACGCGCGCTTTACTGGCAAGTCGGCCGAGGAGATCTACGGCATCCTCGCGCAGGAGAAACGGAGCAGGGAGAAGCAACGGCAGGTGCAGCAAGGTAACGGGCAGAAGGGTAGTGGCACACCGGCAGGGGAGTCTGGCTCGCAGCCAGGCGTCCCGAACGGGGGCAGCAGCCCGCCGCAATCCGCGAACGGCGCGAACACACCGTCCGCAAACCCTGACCCAGGTGCTTCGCCACCTTCTCCCGAGAGCTCTTTCTCGTGTGGCGAGGTCCGTCAGTATGTTGCGGATGATCGTGCAAGGCAGGAGGCCGAGTGGAAGGTTGCCGTGCATCAGGCCGCGAAGGCGGCCCAGATGCGCGGCGGCATGCCGGGTGCCCTGCAGGGGATGATCGCGCAGGCGGTCGAGCCTGCCGTCGACTGGCGACCGATCCTGCATCGCTTCGCGCAGGATTCGTCGCCGACGGACTACAGCTACGTGATGCCGAATCGCCGTTATCTGCACCTGGGTTTGTATCTGCCCTCGCTGCATGAACGGGCGGTTGGCGACGCGGTGTTTGTCCGCGATTCAAGCGGCTCGGTATGGGACGAAACGCAGGCACAGTTCGCAGCGGAAATAATCGCTGTAAATGACGGCGTGCGGCCGCGACGGCTGATCGTGATGGATTGCGATACGTGTGTGACACAGTTGCAGGTCTTTGAGCGCGGCGACGCGGTCGATTTCGAACTGCAACCTGTTCGCGGCGGTGGCGGCACTTCGTTTGTTGAGCCGTTCAGGCGGCTCGCAGAGGAGGGCATTCACCCGGCATTTCTTGTGTATCTCACCGACATGGACGGCCGCTTTCCCGATGAGGCTCCGTCGTATCCCGTCCTGTGGGCGTCGACGACGCCGCTGAAACGGGCGAGGAAGGCGCCATTCGGTGAGACGGTTGAAGTGATTTGCTGATGGCGGAACACGCGCCTTTTTCCCTGAAACCCACGCCCGGCATTTGCCGGGCTTTTTTTTCCCCCGCCGATACGACCAACCGGAAAAGCCGGCGTGCGCGAACTGCGAGTTTGCGCGCGCAAACATCCCATATCGAAAGGGCGCTTGTGTTTAAAAACAGAGGGTTAAGTCACTGTGGCCGGAGCACCGGTGTCTGAACCGGTTCAGACACCTTTTGCGAAAAATGTCCGAATAAGACCGCAAAGCCAGACGCGAGCGCGGATTTATCGCAGTGTGCGAATAAATCAGCCAGGAAAAGTCCGCACAACCTAAGAAAAACCTGGCAACCAAGCATCGAAATTGCAGCGAGCGTTTGACCTCACAATCTGGTCCAACCGGCGCTGTTCTTCCGCGTACCGATCAGGCCTGATGGAACCCGTCTCCTGACCGGAACCGCGTTAGCCGCTCATGGGCGTTGGCGATCGCAGCAAGGGGCGCGCGACGAAGCTGCGCGTCATAGGTTGTCGCAATCACCGCGAACTGGGCAAATCCGTGATCGTCCAGAGACCACTCACCGCACTCGCGGCCACGATCCGACGCAGCGACGATGACCGTCTCGGCCGAGCGCATCTGTTCGAACGTCGCCTCTCCGTATCCAGCTTCGGCGAGCAACCCGGTCAGGATCATGGCCTGACAAAGGGTCTGCGCAGCAAGCGCGTTTCCCTGCCGGCGCCGCATGGCGTCGAGCGCGATATGAACCTCCAGACACAGCCGGTCTGCTTCGTTGCGGGGCATGGGCAGCAAAAGGATCTTGTTTCGTCGGGCACGCACTGCCTGCGCGCTATTTCCAAATCGGGCTGTTCTTGCCATTCGCGGTGGGGATGATGTCTGGAGAGCGGAACAAAGATGCTATATCAACGAAGCAGACTCGGGGCTGGGCAGAAAGCTACCTGATTTTCAGCAGCTTTCCGGGCTGGGTGTCTGAACCGGCTAAACCGTCGTCCGGTGTTCGTATGCCCGGCGTACGACGGCAGGACATGTTCCCGCCTACGCGCACGATGAGCGAGCGCGAAAGCTCATCGATTTGATCCTCCTTTTGGACTGCCACCGGCATAGACAGCCGGAACAATAGCTGCATGTCCGAAGCTACCGAAAATCCGCTGCTCAAGATCCGCCCGCTCGAAGAGAGCGCGGTGCAGGTCTTCTTTGAATCGATGGCCCCGTTGCGCGCACATTTCGAAGCGCCCGATGTCGCCGAAATCATGGTCAACAACTTCAATAATGTCTGGGTCGAACGGCGCGGCGAGATGCATCGGCTCGACCTTACGCTCAACCAGGCGACGCTCAACGGCGCAATCCTGTCGCTTGCGTCGTCGGTTGAAAAGTCGGCGAGGGCCGGCACGTCACAGGGCATCATCAACGCGGGCCACAAGGGTCTGCGTATTGCCGCAGTCATGCGGCCGACTGCCATCGACGGTCACGCACTGTCTATCCGCAAGCACAGCGAACGTCATCTGGATCTGACCGACTACGTGGCAATGGGTGCGTTCTCGCGGGTCCATGCGCGGCAGGAGGATCACGACGAACAGATCTTCGCGCCGGGCATCGAAAACGACGAGTTGATGCAGGCCGTCCGCGAGCTGGTGGTACGTCGCAAGAACGTGCTGGTGGCCGGCGGCACCTCGACCGGTAAAACGACCTTTCTTAACGCCCTGGCCGCGCAGGTTCCCGCCGATCAGCGAGTGATCACCATCGAAGACACGATGGAACTGAAGCTGCGCGCGCCGAACCTCGTTCGCTTCCTTTCCAACCCGGACAAAGGGGTGACAACCGAGGCGCTCGTCGCGCTGTGCCTGCGCTTTCGTCCCGACCGGATCATCGTCGGCGAAGTGCGCAGCGGTGAAGCGTTCCACTTCATTCAGGCGCTGAGCACGGGGCACGACGGCGGCCTCGGGTCAATCCACTCGAACGACGCACGCGGTGGCCTGAGCCGTCTTGAAAGCCTCGCGATGCTGGGCATTCCTCCCGGCAGCCGGTGGGACCTTGCCGATATGCGCAAGGCCATCGCCGACTGCTTCCACTACGTCATCCATCTGCGCCGTACCGGCGAGCTGCGTCACGTTTCCGAGATCATCCAGATCAAGGGGTTCAAGGATGGGGACTACGTCCTCAACCGTGTTTTTTAAATGCAACCGGAGCTGAAATTGAAGAAGTCCATTAACGCAATCCAATCGCGCATGCGCCAGAAGGCGGCGAGCGCGTTCCGGCGCTTCCTGTCGCGCCGGGAAATCCGCTCAACGCTGGTCGCCGCAGGCCTCGCCTCATTCGCGCCGCTCGCAAGCGCGGTTGACCTGACGGACCTTGGCTCGGCAACGGACCTTATCTGTCTGATCCAGGCCTACATCAGCGGCCCGTGGCTCTACGGCATCGGCATCGTGCTGATCATCGTTGGCGCAATCGCCATCGCCAACTCGGAGAGCACGATTGGCAAGATCATTTCTTCGGTGTTCGTTGGCCTCGGCATCGCCGCGTGTGCCGTGAACATCGTGAAGAATCACATGCACCTGTCCAATGTCTGCACGTAAGCAAACCACGGTCAGCCGCGGGTTGTCGCTGCCTCGCCAGATGGGCGGGGCGGACCGGGCTCTTGCGATCCTGAACGGCACGATGACGCTGCTGCTCTGCTACTCAAGCATGACACCGACATTCCTCGTCATTGGTATCGGCGTTCACTGGCTGCTGCGCTGGAAGAGCAATCGCGATCCGTGGTGGCGCGACGTGATGCTCGTCTACAACCACTATCCGGACATGCATGAGCCGCTACCGTCGTCACGGTTTTCGGCACGGTTCAAACGGCCCTACGGGTTCGATCAGGATCTTCCATGCTAAAAAGAAAGCTTATCCGGCGGCCGGTGCAGGAAATTGCGCCCTGGGCGACGATGGTTACGCCCGAGCTCGTCCTTGACAAGGACGGGTCGCTCCTTACGTCGTTCACCTTCGCCGGCGTCGACGCGGACTCGCCCAATGCAGACGACATTTCGGCGGTCCGCACCAACCTCGATAACGCTTGCAAGAACTTCGATCACCGGGTGACGGCGTGGTGGCGCCTGTCGCACCGGCGCGTGCGCGGCGCGATCGACGGCGCGTTCACTGCGAACATCGATGCTTACGTCGACGAGATCAACCGCCGGCACGTGAGCAGCGGCAAGTACTTCCGCAACATGCACTCGCTGTCGCTCGCGTATACGCCTGAGACCGGCATCAACAAGGTGTTCGACAAGATCGCCTACCACATGACCGTCGGCGGCAAATCAATGTTCCAGGCCATCATCGAAACGGCCAAGGACATGATGTTCGCCCGCAGTGCGTTTGTTTTTGACCTTGAGCGTATGACGGCGGACATCAAACGCTTCGAGTCCATCCTCGACGCCTTCAAGGGCGGTGTTACCCGGATGAAGATGAAACGCCTGGAGTTGCAGAACGCGCTCGCGTATCTGCACCAGACGGCGAATCCATCGGTTCCGCCGCGCCGCGTTCGCTATCCCGTCACGATGCTCGACACCCATTTGACGGAATCGACCGTGACCTACGGTGCCGAGCATCTGCAGTTTGAATCCGCCTACGGCACCCGTTTCGCGAAGATCGTCGCCGTGAAGGAATGGATGGGCTTTCAAGAAGCGGCGCTGGACGTGCTCTCGGAGGTCGATGCGGAGCTCGACGTTTGCGTGATGTTCCGGTTCCTGGATACGAGCAAGGCCAAGCAGTACATCGAAAAGATCCGTAGCTTTTACAAGATCGCGGCGTTCAACCCCTGGGCGATCATCAAGGCGTTCTTCTCGAAGGAAGAACAGAAGAACGACAAGGGCCGCATGCTGCTTGCTGAAGAAGCGGAAGATGCGCTGGCGAAACTCACGGCGCAGGGGCAGCAGTACGGCTTCGCGAACATCTCGGTGATCGTCTACGGTGAGACGATGCAGGAATGCGACGATGCGACGCGCGAAGTCGTCGGCCGCATTGGCAACGCAGGCTTTGGCGTCGTGCTCGAGCGCGACAATCTTGCCGCAGCATGGAACACGACACTTCCCGGCCGGTGGGACAAGCAGAAGCGGCTGCAGTTTGTCGAGACGCCCGCCGTGTCCGACATCGCGCCCGTGCGAAGCGTGGCTGAAGGCAGCGCGGTCAACGCGTGGCTCACGCAGCAGTCGGGCCAGAAGACCGGACCGCTCACGCTGCTGCCCACGCGTCACAAGACGTTGCAGCGGGTGAACCTGCACCGTCCAGGCGGCGCCTCGCACCTGCTGGTGCTGGGGCCGATCGGCATGGGCAAGTCGATCATGCTCAACTTCCTGATGTCGCAGACGGGCCGCCATGGCGCGCGCCGGGTGCGCTTCGACAAGGACCGCTCGACGCGCATTCCCACGGTACTGGCAGGCGGCCGCTTCATCGATGCGACGGGCCGCTTTGAAGCGGCGACGTCGGTAAATCCGCTCTCGCTTCTGCACGACAGCAAACACTACCCGTATGTCGCCGAGTGGGTGCAGATGGCGATTGAGGACGACACATTCCGTTGCACCAAGCCGCAGGAGCGCGAGATTTTTGAGGCGGTGGTGACGCTCGGAGATGGCTACGGTCCTGAACTCTGGACGCTTTCCCATCTGAACACGCTGCTGCCGATCGAGTTGCGGGACCGCCTCGCGGTCTGGACCAAGGGCGAAAAGAACGGCCGGTTCTTTGACCACGCCGAAGACGCGTTTGCGCTGTCGGACGACCTGTCGATTGAGATGGGCGATCTGTTCCAGAACTTCCCCGTTGCGGCGGCACTGTTCATGGACTACGCCTTCTACCGGATCGCGCAGTGGCTGGACGGAAAACGGTACACCGTGATCGAAGTGGAGGAGGCTGGGTTCTTCTTCCAGAACGAGCGCTTCTACAAGCGTCTTGAGATCTGGGCTGTGACGATCCGGAAGCTGAATGCCACGCTGATGATGGCGACGCAATCGCTCGCGCAGGTCGCGCGCATAGCGGATTTTGAGGTGCTCAAGGAAAACATCCCGAACATCATCTATCTGCCCAATCCGGACGCGAAAAACAACCTGCACCTGTACCGCGACAAGTTCGGCCTGACGCTCGATCAGATCCAGATGATCGCCGACGCGGCACCCAACCGGGACTACCTGTGGGTCACGCCTGACCAGACCCGCATGCTGCAGGCGAGTTTCCCGAAAGAAACGCTCGCCGTTCTGCGCTCCGACGGCCGCGCACAGGCCGTCCTCGACAGGCACTACACGTCAGGCGCGGCCAGGTGGGCCGAGGCCTATCTCGCTGAAATGATGACGCTCGATTGATACCGAAGGAAACAATGGAATGAAAACGAACCTCGCGCGGCTTGTCCTGATGGCGGGTATGACCTTCTGCGTGTCGCACGCCGCGTACGCGCAGTGGGTGGTCATTGACCCGTCGAACCTGATCCAGAACACGATCACGGCCCTCAAGGCAGTGAAGACCGAGGTCTATCAGGACAGCAACATCGCCTACCAGTACCAGATGATGGCGAATCAGCTGCTGCAGGCGACGAATCTGGACCCGGCGGCCATGAAGGCGCAGTACGACCAGATCACGGGCGATATCGACAGCTACAAGAAGCTGGCCAGTACGGCGACAGACCTGTACGGCGACCTGCAGGACGGCAACCAGTGGCTTTCGCACGTGCAGACGCTGATTTCCCGCTCGGGCAAATCGAATGCGCAGTGGTTCGCCGACATGGCAACGCTCTACAACCAGCGCGACAAGCAGGCCACGCAGCTGATGCAGACGGGCAACAACGTCATGCAGCATATCCAGACGCTCTCGAAGCGGCGTCAGGACCTCCAGTCGCAGATGTCGCTGACACCGACCGCGCAGGCGACCGCCGAGCTGACCACGCATTACCTCGACATCGTGTCCAGCCAGATGAGCGATCTGCTGCAGATGACAGCAGGCAAGGCGCAGAAGGATGCGCAGCAGCAGACGGCGAATAACGCGGACGAAAAGCAGCGCGCGGCGAATGCCAAGGACTTCCTGGACCAGCAGGACGCCGAGCGCGCAGCGTACGGCGTCAAGTAGAGAGGACGCCGTATGCCTAGGATCATAAAGACAATCCTCAGGGTGTTCCTGATGGCGGCGCTTCTCATCGGTGCGCCTGCAGCAGCGTTTGCCGATGACTCAGCCAGTAGCGCGTCGACGACCACCGCCTCCTCTTACGTCAAGCCCGGGGAAATCGCGCAGGGCAATCAGCGCGCGATGGATAAGATCACGGCACTGTTCTCTTCCGTCATGAACACTGCGGTTGATGCGAGCAACCAGATCAAGCCCGAATCGGACAAGTTTGCCTTCGGACTTGCGGTGATAACGGTCGTGCTTGCTGCGGTACGCTTTGCCGCCACCAAAGATCCGGTTATGGCTTGGGTTGCGCTGTTCGAGGAGCTCGGCGTGCTCGGGATCTTTGCGGCGTGCTATGTGGGTTTCGCTCAATGGGCGCCGGGCTTCTATAAATGGTTCCTGTCGCTTGCCAACACCATCAGTGGCGCAAACATGTCGAGTGCCCTCAGCATCATGGGCAATGCGGCCGGGCAACTGTTCGATTCGGCGGTGAAAGCCTTCTCAGGCGTCGGATTTTCGGTTTCGACGGTTTTTAACGTTCTCATGGCGGTCATACCCTTGCTGCTCGCATGGGCGCTGCTATCCGTGACGGCCATCATTTTCGTCTTCTTTATCAACATCGGTCAGTTGCAGTTCGCGGCGGGCACCGTCATGGGGCAGATTGCCTTCGCGCTCGGCTTTTCGTCATTCACGCGTGGTTACTTCAAGACGTGGCTTGACTGGATGATCAGCGCTGGCATGTACGTGGTCGTTGCTGCGATTCTCATGCGGCTGGTCACGCAGAACATGATTCATGCGGTGCAGGACGCCGCGACCCTGGGCCTCTCAACGCCTGGAGCCGGAGCGCAGGTGTTCGATCTCGCATTCTTCGTGTTTCTCGTGTCATTCGAGATTCCGAAGATTGCCGGCATGTTCGGTGGTGGCGCAAGCGCGAGCGGCGCGGTAGTTGGCAAGATCTCGAAGGCGGCCGTTGGAGCAGTGGTATGACGCTGCACACGCCCAAGACCGCCGACGCTCTGCTCGCTGAACACGCGCGACGTGTCGATCTGATTGCGCAATGCGCCAACGAGACCGGCCGGCCCGAGTTTGACCGCAAGTGGCGCGCGATCCTGCAACGCTGCGCATCGTGGTTCTCGTCTTTACCCCTGAACCCGGATCTGTATCGCGAGCCCGGCGGTGCGTTTCGCTGCACCGTCGAAACGGCGTTTTACTCGATGCGGCTCGCCGGCGGTCAGAAGTTCGGTACCAACCTGCCGTCCGAAAGACGCCGCAGAATCGAGCCGCAGTACAACTATGCGGTGTTCCTCGCTGCTGTCTGCTCGCGCCTTGATGAGCCTTACCGCCATTTCGAGATCGAGCGGGACAGCGACCGCCAGCAATGGAACCCGTCGGTGCACGGGGAAGCCGCGGCGTGGCTTGCGAACGGCAAATACCGCGTCTCGCGACGCGCGCGGCCGCTACCTGTCGAACGTATGCGCACCGGCATGCTCGCGCAGGTCCTGATCGGCTCGGAACTGCTTTCCGGTCTGGACGCCGAAGTGCTATCGGACCTGTTCGGCGCGATTAACCCCTCCATGCAGCCGCTCGCCGCGGAGTCGCTGCTGCACAAGGTGGTCCGGCAGGGAGTCGGGACGGCCGACGAATTTGACCGTAAGGCACAGCGGGCGGTATTTGCGCCCGTACAGTTCGACGTGCCATCGGCCGTTCACGTCGCCGCCGAGCTCGAACCGGTCACGACACCCGCGCAGACCCCGTCACCCGCACCTGCGTCTCCTGCGCCAGCAGCGCCGGCGCCTCCCGCCGGGCCCGAAACAGGTGCGACAGCAACACCGCATCAGGGGCAAACCGAAACTCAGGCGCCGGTCGTCTCGTCCGTGCCGGCAGCACTGGCGCCGCAAGCCGAGCCAACGGCCGTGCCCCATGTCGAGCAGGCCACCGGGCGCGGGCCGCAGTCCCTGCACGAGGCCGTCGGCATTACTGCCAGCCCGGCATCTTCCACAGCCGTCGCTGCACCGCCTGCGGTCGACCCCTCCGCGATGAAGTCGGGGCCGGTGGCCACGAGTCGCGAGGCGCGCGCTACCCCGCCTGAAACATCGGTTGCCCAGGCCGCTGACGAAGTGCTCAAAGGCGTACCGAACCTCATCCGAGAACTCTTCCAGGCGATGCGTGAGGACGTTGCAGCAGGCAAGGAAGGGGTGAAGTGGAGTGACAAGGGGCTCGTCATCCAGAAGCGGCTGATCGGCAGCTATGGCGTGGCCAGCAGCACCCTCGTCGAACACATGCGCAAGCGTAGCCTGATGGTGGCCGACGAGGCGACCCAGATCACGCTCATCGCGCGAGCTGGCCAACTGATTCTGGATCGCCCGACATGACTACAGGCTACATCAACCATTTTCGCCCGATCTACGAATTCCGCGCGGCTGTTGCGTGGCTTGGGGCGATCCTCGTTCTACCGCTGTCGGGCATGCCATACGGCTGGGCGTTCGCGCTCGTCGGGCTTGCTTTCCTGTTGCTGCGATCGCTTCAGATCTGGCGTGCGCTGAAGTTCCGCATGGCCATTTCGACGAAATGGCTCACCACGCTGCCGATCCCCAAGCTGCTGCAGATCCAGAAGCGCATGCGCGACGAAGCCAATTCGATGTACCTGGGTATCGGCTATGAGTGGACGCAGAAGCACTGTCAGATTGCCCATGACATTCTGCGCATGCCGACAACCGACATTCCCGGATTGCCGCGCTGGCTCAACAAGACAAAGCCGGGCCGCAAGATCGAGGCGGCCATCGAGAATATCTTCGCACCGAAGGACAGCATCCGCGATCGCATGCCCCAAGGCGCGTCTTGGATTCACGGGCTCGAGCCGAAGAAGGCGCTTGTGCCGTTTCACTACAAGTCGATGGGCGGTCACACGGCCGTGGGCGGTACGACAGGCTCCGGCAAGACGCGCACGTACGAAGTGATCTCGACGCAGGTCATCCACATGGGCGACGTGCTGATCAACGTCGACCCGAAGAATGACAAGGACTGGAAGCTGCGTGCCGAGAAGGAGGCCGCGCGCACGGGGCGCAAGTTCCTGTACTTCAATCAGGCAAAGCCCTCGGAGTCAGTACGACTCGAACCGCTCGATAGCTGGTCGCAGCCATCCGAAATACCGGCGCGGATCGCCCAGTTGATGGAGGAGGGGCCGTTCCGGGACTTCGCATACCTCTTCATCAGCCGCTCGGTCAATGGTGAGCTCTACATCGGCGACAAGCCGAACCTGCGCTCGATCCTGAAATACGCACAGTCGGGCATCGCAACTTTGCTGGAAAAGGCCCTGCGGCGCTTCTTCGCCGAGAACGGCCTGACTAACTGGGAAGAGGAAGTTGCCGTTGAAACGACCCGCCAGGCGCAGCGCAGTAATGGGGCGTCGCTCGTTGACGGAATGATTGGCCTCTACAACGCGCGGTTCGCGTCGCAGGAGCGAGGTCACGAAGCCATTGACGGGCTGATCGCGACGCATACGCACGATCGCGAGCACTACATGCGGATCATCGCGTCGGCGCTGCCGATGCTTCAGATGCTGGCGACCGGGGAGACGGGTCTCATGCTCGCGCCGAAGGTCGACGACTTCGACGATGAGCGGGAGGTGTGGACCATCGAGAAGGTGATCCGCCAGAAGGCGATCCTGCATATCGGTCTCGATTCGTTGTCCAACAGCATCGTTGCGAAGGCTATTGCCTCCATGCTGCTCGCGGATGTCTCGGCAGTGTGCGGCTCGATCTACAACTTCTATGACGTGCCGCCAGACGTCGTGCTGATCATCGACGAGGTGGCAGAGGCGATCAACGAACAGGTGATCCAGATTCTCAACAAGGGGCGCGGCGCGGGCTTCAAGGCGTTCGTCGCTTTCCAGACGCGGGCGGATCTGGAGGCAAAACTTGGAAACGCCGCAAAAATGCTGCAGGTTTTGGGCAACCTGAACAACCAGATCATTCTTAGACTGGAAGACACGGATACAGCACAGTGGTTTTCGGACAAGGTTGGCGAGACCGCCATCCGTAATCTGACGATCACTGGCAGTACGAATACGGGAAGCGAGTCGCACATCGGCGAATTCTCCGGTGGTATCTCGCGCTCCCTGCAACTGGAGAAGGCTCCGCTCATACCAACCCGCCTGATTCATAGTCTGCCCAATTTGCAGTACTTCATGCGCATCTCGGGCGCCGCCGTGTATCAGGGCCGCATTCCAATCCTTCAAGGCTGAAAACCTACGCATGTCTGCCGTATTCAAAAAAATCATTCGCGAGCACAAACTGTCGTCCCGCCTGATCCCTGTGTTCACGCTGGCGCCGGAGCTGGAGCTCGCCTGCACACGCGTGGCCGACTTCATCGGGGAGAAATTCATGGGCGAATCGCAACCGCTCATCAAGGAGATGCTGGATAGCGCCATTGCCGCCTACAAGCAGACCCGCAAGACGGGTAACTCGCATATCGCCTTCATGCAGGGGTTGTTCTGCCACGCGCACCTGCTGTATGCACGCCGCTATGTAGCGCGTGACGGCGAGCGTTATTACGTCTGGTCGCCGATGTTCGAGCCCATCACCGAGTTCGAGGTCCGCCATGAAGCGCGCGGTACCGAGATGGTCGACGAACGGTGCCCCGAATCCATCACCCAGCGCTCAGCGGCCTTCCAGCTGGCCGCTCGCGCATTGACAGGTGAGAACTTCCGTCTCTACTTCGAGGACTATGATGTCGCTCAGACTTTTCCTGATTGCGAAGCTCTCGAGAGTTGACTCCGGGGTGGCGCGCCGCGCGCTATCAACCGCGCTGGCACAGGACGAAGTTGACGCACCCCGCCCCGATGAGTTCTCGCGTGGGCCCGGGGCGATGGCCTACGCCATGGCACTGTTCATCATCCGCCGGCCCGTCCACTTCTACCTCGGATTAACCGGCCTGATCGTGTTCCCGTTGTACATGCTGGTGCGACTCGGGACCGTCCTCATCGAATGGGGAGTGCACAGATATGGCTGGTAGCCGTTTCGTCTCGCACATAAAGTGGTGGTTCTTCTTTGTGCCGCTACTCGCCATCTTTGTGATGCCGGCGCTCCCGGACCGGTCCCTGTTCTCGGTGCCGCCCGAAGAGGTGGAGTCCGTACAGCACGTCGTCGGCGTTGAACAGTCCGATGAAGTGGTGCGCCTGACCAACGAGCGGTTCAAGCGCTGGTTTGTGGAAACCGGGGCGGTGCGTGCGACACTCGACGCATCAGCTTCAGGGGACATCGGTGACGGCGGGACAGCGGAGTTCGCCCATTATTGGGTGCACAACTTCTGGCTTGAGCTGTACCGCGCGATTTACCGCGCGAGCGTGATGAAACTGTGGTTGCTGGGCACGTTCATCTTCTGCGTTGCCGCGTTTGTCGATGGCTCTGCGAGGCGCAAGATCAAGGCATCGGCAGCAGGGTTCGCAAGCCCGCTCTCGTTTCATCTGGCTGGCCACGGAATACTTCTCGTGTTTGGGGTAGCCTTTGCCGTCCTCGCCGCGCCGTTTCCTGTGCTGGCGCAGTACTGGATCGCGATCGCTGCGGTTCTCGGCACGCTGCTGTGGAAGGCCGCATCCTCCTTCCAGTAACAACTTTCCCGGAAAGCTCGACAAATACTGCAGCTTTCCGGGTTATGTGTCTGAACCGGCTAAACCGGTTCGAGCGGTTCCTCCCCAAAATATCCCACTCTTCAGGCCCACGGCAACCGTCTGTCGTGGCCGCTCTCCACCCTGCCTGCGAAGCGGCGGCGATCGTCCCGTCGACATCCCTCTGATTTGACGCTAACCGTCTGTCGTTCCCGCGAAAGCGACTCGAAATTGCCCACGTTTCGGGGCGCTGTGAATTGATGGCGTCGTAACAATAGGGTTATGCCGCGCGCGATTGCGCGCGTACTTTCAACAGGGATAAGCCATGACCACGATGACGGAAGAGACGAACCTCGAAGCTGCGAAACCGATCGCCGCCGGACAGCCTGCAACGGGTGCCGACGCCCAGGCACACGCTTCTGATGCAACGCCCACGTCGGGCGCGCCTGCGACGACCGACGGCGCCGACGGCGGCGAGATCGAGCTCGAACTTCAGCAGATGGAAGACTCTGCAAACACCCTTCAGAAAGAGGGGATGATCAGCGAGTCGGAAGCGCAGGAAAAGCGCGAGCAGGTGGCACGTACGCGCAAGCTTTTTCGTGAACTGAAACCGGAAGAGCGCGCGGCAATCGTGCAGCGTCGTCGTGAAATCGGCCGCGAACTGATGAGCCGACAGTTGTCAGGCGCGGCTGTCGTACAGGCCGCGGTGCGTCTGAACCATACTCGCCTGAAGCCGCTCTTCGAGCAGTGGTGGCCGTACCTGAACCGCATGAGCATCAACATGCAGCGTTTCGGGCGCTCGACGTTCGGCGCCGACGATCAGGCCGCGGTGACGGCTTTCTTCGAAAAGCAGGTGGGTGAGCTTGAGGCCTATGTTGACGAACAGGTAAGCGTCGCGCAAGGCTTCCGCGAAAAGACCGAAACGAAGATGCGCGAGCAGGGCGACGTCATCTTTGCACCGACCGTTACCAAGCCTTCACTCGATATCACAGTCGAAGCCTACTCGCGCTTCTCGATGCGGCTGCTCGCGCTCCTGATGAAGTTCGACAAGGTAATGGATCACTTCGACTTCCTCGTCTGGAACGGTGTGCGTGACCAGTCGGACATGGACGAGGAAACCACGCGCTTTCTGCGCAAATTCCATCCTGTCGGCGTGCGCGGCTACATGACCCACCTGCGCCTGATGACGACGGTGCGCGGCCGCTGACCGGAGCCGACGATGCTTGACGGGCTCAATCCGCAACAGCGCGAGGTCGCGGAGCTGCGGCGGCCCTGCGTTGCCATCGCCTGTCCGGGTGCGGGCAAGACGAAGACGATCGCCGCGAAGGCGGCCCTTCTGCTCGCCGATCCGCACACGGTGGTCGGTGCGGTGACGTTCAGCAAGGACGCCGCGGTTGAGCTGCGCGATCGCATCCTCGCCCTGGCCGGGGCGGGCGCCAAAAGCCGGCTGATCGCTGGCACATTCCATTCGCTCGCCAACCGCCAGCTTGGCAAGCGTGATATCGCGACGGACGGCGACCGCGCGGGCCTTATTGCTCGCGTGCTCGCTGAGTTGGGGTTGCAGTGGAAAACCGAGGAGGTGATCCCGGTTATCGAACGGATCAAGACCAACTTCGGACGTGTCGAGCCCAGCAGCCCCGACGCGCAGCTATATCACGCTTACCAGGAAGCACTTGCGCGTAACGGCAAGATCGACTTCCAGGACATGCTGCGCCTCGCCGTTGCCGGGATGGAGGCAGGAGATATCGAGCCTTACCGCTTTACCGATCTGCTCGTTGACGAGTTTCAGGACACGGACCCGCTGCAATACCGCTGGGTTGAGCTTCACGCGGACGCCGGCGCGCGCGTCACGGTAGTGGGCGACGATGACCAGAGCATCTACGGCTTTCGGGCAGCGCTCGGGTTTCGCGGCATGGAGAGCTTCGCCGCTTCTTTCAACGCCCAGCGCATCGTGCTCGGCAGTAATTACCGCTGCCGCAGCGAAATCCTGGCGGCGGCGGACCGCGTGATCCGTAACAACGTCGACCGTATTGCGAAGATCCTGCACGCCGAACGGGGTGCTGGTGGCGCTATCGCGACGCGCCGCTTTGACGATGAGTATTCGGATGCAGTGGCCGCAGTCGAGCAGCTACAGCCGCTACTGGCCGCGGGCAACTCATGCGCGATTCTCGCGCGCACAAATCGCATACTGGACCCGATTGAGGCCGTCTGTCGCTCACATGGTGTGCCGTATTACCGTGCATCCGGCGCCTCGGTACTCAATGGCCCGCAGGGCGCGCTCATGTGCAACCTGCTACAGATCGCGGAAGGGCGCAAACAGAATGGGCTGGACGCCGTGCTCGGATACACGGGCATGAGTTCAACCCACCTCGGCGCGCTGCATCGCGATATGGGCGCGGTGCTGATCCAGCGGGCGAAGAAGGATCTCGTCGCACTTGGTCTGCCCGATGACACGGCGAGCGCGTACCGTGCATTCATGAAGCGGCTAGCGGAATGGACGCAGATGTGCGAGCGCAGGTTCTATGCGCTCGCGCTCGACGGCGTGCTGGAAATGATGATGACGTACGCGCGCGATGATCGGGCGAAGCGCGCGATCCAGGCAACATACGACGTCCTGTCACGCCTGAACGGCACGTTTGCCGAGCGCATCGAGTATCTGAAGCGTGACAATAACAAGCCAACGGACGGTGCGCTCGTGCTGACGACCATGCACAGTTCCAAAGGTCTTGAATGGAACCACGTGTGGATCACGCGAGCGGAGGAAGGCATCGTTCCTGACGAAAAGAGTACCGAGTCAGAAGAGCGTCGCCTCTTCTACGTAGCCATGACGCGCGCGCGTGACACACTCACGATCGCCACCATCAAAAAGAACCCGGTCTCGCGGTTCGTCATCGAATCGGCCATCGCGTAGTTTCGCGACGTTCACTGGTCTGCGCGCTCTGATCGCTTTCTTCGCCGAAAACTGAGGTTCCGCTTGATACTCACGATCGGACGTTCTGTCGGTGCGAAGTCAATCGCCGGCGGGGCGCCGGCGATTGGTCGCGACAGGGGCCAAAACCCCGCATTCGAAAAGTGGTAAGGGGCGGCAGCGCTCAGGCAGTGCGCGCGGTGCGGTCGCCGCTATCTGCTGAGGTAGCGACCGCGCGAGATACGCCAACGTCACCCCGGGCAACCGTGCCGGTAATGCGGCGCAGTCGCTCGTCTACCGCTCGCTGGAAGACGTTCGTGATGGGAAATCGCCTGGAGAAGAAGAGCATCACGCCGCTCGCGAGCACGGCGAATGTAGCCGACATGGTGAGAATCGTCGTGCCCAGCTGGCCGATCAACGGCGCGGTCGCGGCGATTGAGGATGCCGCGGCCATGATCGTGTAAAACGGCGTCAAATTGTGGATGACGCTTTCGGGCGCGACAGCAGCGGCGATAACCAGCCACCAGAAGAGCAGTACGGGAATCGCAACCGCACTCACCGCGACACAGATCAAGAGAAATCGCGCAACCTCAAGGAACTGCCCAACGTAGTTCCGTGCATCGAGCATCGACCGGATTCGCATTTCGATGTAATCCGGCTCTGGGACTGAGTCCGCAACGACGCCATTGATGAGGATGAGGCAGTTCGTTGACCGGGCGGACCGCGCGAACTCTGATCGGAGTCTGGCCAGCTTCTGGCGCCGGGCATACTCGAGCGCGAACGCTATGAGCGCGGCGAGGCCCGCGGCCTGGATTGGGGCGTTGCCGCCGGTTGTCGCGACCAGTACCGCAAAGGACATTGCGAAGAACGCTGAAACGAGGGCTGCGGAGCCCCAGAACTCACTACGGATTCGGAGATTGATCACGTTGTACCTCGGGGTTGGGATTCGATGTGTGCGGTGTTACGTGTTGCCGGCGGCCGCACGCGAGAGGTGCTGGACGTTGCCCGAATTTTCGATGGTCAATTCGCTCTTGCGCTTGATCTGGCCTTCGAGTGAGGCGCGGGGACCGAGGCGAATGGTTCCGAAGTAGTAGACGTTGCCCTTCACGCGTCCGTTGATTTCGAGTACGCCACGCGAGTGGACATCGCCCTCGACGGTGCCGTCGACGCGCACGTGTTCGCCTTCGATCTGGCCTTTGACCATACCTCCCAGCCCGATATGCACAAGGCCGGCGTTCGAGATGACGTTCCCGTCGACGATGCCGAAGCTGCTCAGGCCGTGGTCGAGGATGACGTCGCCGTGGATAGACAGGCCTGCCGAGAGCAGGGTGACGTTCAGAGGTTGCGGCTTCATGAGATTGGCCTCTTCAGAAAAGTTGCACGTCGCCGGACTTTCCAGCGGGCGCTTTGGGTTGGTCGGGGGTGGCGGGTGCATCGCCAGTCTCTGCAGCGCGAGTGCGGCGCGTGAGGTGATGCAAGGGGCGCAGTGCGGGCTTTGCCGCGGCCGGTTCAGCGCTCGCGGCCTGAGCAGGCACGGAGGCGAGTTTCGGCGCGGTGGTGGTGAGCGCCGGCGACGCCCCATCGGCGGGCGTGGCCTTTCTGGACGCGACCGGGGGCGCCGGAGGCTGCGCAGGCACGGTCTGCACTGGCTGGGCAGACGCCTTCGGCTGGGGAGCTACGGTGGGCTGACTCACGGCGTGGGCCCGAATCGGCGACGCAGCAACGTTCTGTTCAGCGGTTTCGGCGCGCGTGGTCGAGGCACCGGCGCCTGACGGTGCCCCAATGGCTGCTGGCAGGGACAGCGCGCGCGGATCCACGATCGAAAGAGCCGATGGCGCGGCCTGCCTTTGCTTCCCGTCGAAGTCAGAGGAGGTGAGCGGTCGCGCCGGCGCCGCATTGATCGGCATGTCGCCGCCCTCTGCGATCGCGGTCGATGTTGGCGCCGATGCCGCGGTTGCCGTCGCTGTCGCAATCACCGGCGACTTCCCGGCCGACTCATGCAGTGCGTGCCAGATGCGAGCGACACTGATTCCACCCGCGGCAGCCAGTGCTGCGACGGCCAGCGCGATGAGTGCAGGTTTCGTCGCCCGATGCATACCGGCGACCAGCCCGGGTCGGGCAGAGCGGTCGTCGGGCGCGGGCAGCGCGGGCATGGCAGCGGCGTGGCTTGCGAGGTCAATGACAACTGGCTGCGCGTTGTATTGGGCATGCAGCCTCTGAATTTCCCTGAGATCCATGGTTTCTCCAACAGGTTGACAGTGCGAGCCTATTCCTCCGTGCGCAAAGTCAAGTTGCGTCGGTGCGGCGGCGAGCTGTGGCTGGCGATCCTGCGGCGAGGTTACTTCTCGCGGTGCTCGCCGTCGGCGGTGTACTGGTCGTTGTCCGGCATGCAGATCTGGACGATCAGCCTGAGCTTGCGTTCTGCGTTGTTGAGGATGCCGAGCCGCTGTTCGTCCGTAATTTTTCCGCGCGCGAGCCGCTCGGTCGCGCGCACATAAACCCGGTCGTACTGGGTGAGGCAGCGCACCAGCAGGCCGGCCAGAGGCCGCGTGATGGTGAGCTCGATCATGTCGTGTGGCAGTTCGATAGGGCGAGCTTCGAAACGCAGGAGCCACTGCTCGGTTTTGCGCAACCATTCGGACGTTTCGCGCAGTGCCTTCTCGAGCGCGCGCGTCTTCCCGCCGCGCGCGACCGCGATCTTCGCTGCACAGAAGTTGTAGTCTGAGCGGATGTAGGTGCGGGCAAACAGCGAGCTGTATCGGAGCACCGTCTTCGCGTCAGATTCCGGCCGGATCCGGTCGATACGCGAATCGCTTGTCAGACGCTCGATCGGCTTCAATCCGCTCGGCTGTGCGCTCCCGCCGGTCGTTGTGTCTTTGTCCGGGCTCTCTGGCTCCGGGAGAAAATCAGGAACTGCGGCCATAGGTATTTTCGGGTGGTCTCTCTCACCTGCCATTCTGCGTGCGCCAACGCACATCCAAATAGGCAAAAGCTGCACTGTTTTCCTCATCTTTTGGGGCGTTCGGCGCGCGTATCCAGGCAATACTGACTCTACTTCTCGCGTCTCTGACGCATCGACCTTGACCCGGCTAGCCCGGAGTCCATCTTCTGTACAAGCCGTGCCTTGAGCATGCTCCGACCAGGCGGCAACTGGTGTGGAATTTTCTGCTGATGAGCGCCTCGCCAGCGCTTCCCATTCATTCAGTCATAAAACTCGTCTCTGGCCGCATTCACTTGCGCCGTGACATCGTTCGGGCCCGGACACCGGGTGTTCTCTCTCCAGAGCCCGTCTGGGTAGAACGATCGAAGTGGACTGAACCGTGATCCTGCGGCGGAATGTTTCTCTCCGAAAATGGGCTGTTGCGCAGCGTGACCATGCTGCGCGAGGACGACTTACGTCCTCGTATATGAGCCCTCGGCTCCCTGAGCGCCACGACCCCGGAAGGGTTGTGGCGCTCAGGTCATTTTTCATCGAATCCCAAAGACGCGTTCCTCACACCGAGGGACGCGTTTTTTTTCGTCCGTTGTTTTCTGTCTCCACAGGAGGTCTTCATTGCTTCCCGACCGTCTGGATCTGCGAATTGCCGAAACGATCAGTCACACGATCGAGGAGGAGCGCGCATCCGTTGATACGGCGTCGCCGGCATGGCGGCACCGCTGCGAGGTTGCGAAGGTCGCTGCGTTTAGCGATCCCGAGCGCCGCATTTTTCTTTCACATGTAGCCGAACGCCGCGGAGAGGCGGCGGCGCACCAACTGGAGCAGTCGGCCAGCGAGCTGCGCACCACGGCAATCTTTTTTCTTGCGAGGAAACCTTCATGAACGCTGTCGTCAACCTGCTTAACGGCCCTGCACGCAGCGTCGTTGAGGAACGGGCATTGCGCCCGCCCGTTATTGGTCATATCCGCCCCGGCATCAAGGTGCTCACGTCAAAGGCCCGCAGCAACGCGCAGGCCATCGGCATCTACAACGAGATGGTCGCCCAGGGCCAACCGTTCGACGCGATCGCCCAGGTGATCGAGTCGAAGTGCAACATCAAGAACGCACTTGTGCCAAAGAACACGCCGTATTTCACCTGCCGGCGCTCGGACTTCAACAATCCGGACGTGGCTGACGAGATCCTTCGACTGTACGGTGAGGATCGCGGCGACGGTGTGAAGCTCTACCGGTTTCCGGTGCTGTTCGCGTTCAATGACTGGATGCAGAACCTGCCCAACCAGATGACCGTATACGGCACAAATGGTCGCAAGTTCTTCTCCCAGTACGAGCGCGATGGGATCCGCTACTGCATGACGTACGCAAAGATCGAGCGCGATCCGCGTGCGCAGCGCGCTGTGCGGCACTTTGGCGGGCGCACCGTCATCCGTCGCCAGGATGAAGCAATTCCGGACGGCATCTGCGATCCCGAGCAATGTCCCCAGTATCAGGCGCGACACTGCAATCTGTCGGCGAGCTTCGTGTTCGCGGTTCCAGACATCAAGGGGCTTGGGCTGATTGAATTGCCGACGAACTCGATCTACGTCCTCCAGAAGGCCTATTCGGCGATGCAGACCGTGCAGCTTGCACGGGGCAAACTGACAGGCACGCGTTTCTGGATCACCAAGCGTGAGTTCGACATCACGCGTATCAACGAGAACGGCGAGGCGGTGCGCACCAGTCAGATGCTCACCGTGCTCGATGCCGACATCGATATCGGTGCGCTGCTCGACGCAGCGGACGACGCTCCATCGGCGCTGGAGACCGCGAGTCGGGCCGTAGCGCTGATCGAAGCAGGTGGCAATGTCGTGCGCCTCGGTGGCGATGTCGATGCAGCGATCGATACCGCGGTAGCTGGAGGCGCCGCGATGGATGCGTCCGCCGATACAGCAACGGGCGATAGTTCCGGTAAGAACGAAGCTGGCCCGAGCGCGGTAGCGGCGACAGACTCATCCGGGGCGTTCCCGGCGGTGACAGGCGCTTCGTCTGCCACCGGTCCGCTGTTGCAACACGTTCTCTCGGCGCAGCCAGCGACGGCAGAGGCTCCGGAAACGATCGAAGACAAGCGTGACCGTATGTCGGACCTGCTTCAACGGCTCGGCCTGTCCGCGGATGATCGCAAACAGGACTTCCGCATCTACGCGCATACCAGGTATGGGCGCGGCTGGACCGATCGCGAGCACGACGTCGATCAGATGAACGAGCGACTCACACAGGCACTGACCGACCGTGAAGCGTTCGATCGGGAGATTGTCGCGGCAAGACAGCCGACCTTTCTCGACTGATACCTGACGTTATTTCAATCCTTGCCAGCCCTTCGGGGCTGGTTCCTTCCCGTTTCGATACCGAGAACATTTCAGCAAGCCGGTGTTTGCTCAAATGGTTTCGACCGCGCACTTGCGCATCGAACAAGCCCGCTTCGGCGGCCATATTCTGAAAACGGAGCAATCATGTCCGATACACGCCTGTTTCGCGTTTCGATAGACCTACGCGTGTCCGATTCACGCTCACTGTTCGACGCGGCCCTTCGTCATGCGACGGAACCAGGGTCTCTAATGAGCAGGGATGACGCGCTGAACGCGCTGACTGCGGACGACGGAAGCATCGATGTCCCGGCCTGTCTTGCTGTATTGCTCGACCCTGACGCACCGCTGCCCGGCACCGATATCGAGGAAGCAACTATCGCGAGCTTGTAGCGTCGCTGG
Organism: Paraburkholderia sp. GAS32; assembly: GCF_050434225.1. Lineage (NCBI taxonomy): Bacteria > Pseudomonadati > Pseudomonadota > Betaproteobacteria > Burkholderiales > Burkholderiaceae > Paraburkholderia > Paraburkholderia sp. GAS32. The sequence goes on from NZ_JBNPVS010000026.1 coordinate 122,032, forward strand.
AACGGAGATTTCTGCCCGTCCGGTGTCCTGGCTTCGCGAGTGCTGCGTTGCCATACAGCCCACTTAACTTATTCCGATGGAGCAAACCCATATGAATCGAGCATTAGCAACGGAGCGCGAAAGCGCATTCTCGTACGGCTGGAAAATCAGGGTCGTCTGGTCCTTCGCCGCTGTTGTTGGGATGCTGAGCGAAAGGGCCGGCACTGCGTGCCGCAACTGGGCCACCGGACAGCCCTATCGACTTGGTCGCAGCGACTACGGTGTGCATTTCAATACCCCTCGCTTTTCGCACAATACGAAGCTTGCGGATGCCTACGACAACGGAGCCTACGACACGTGGGTACAGACCCTGCCACCCGATGACTGGCTTCGCGATCTGCTGCCGTTCATCTGATGTCTTTTTATGCGCCGCGTTGCGGTGATCACTGATCGAGGCTGCCCATGGGTGGCCTCTTTTTTCTTCAGGAGGCGTTCGTGAAGATCGCACATTTTTCTGACCTGCATTACTCGCCCGATAACCTGGCCGAGTCCGATCGATGCTTTTCTTATGCAGTAGGCAACGCTCTCGAACAGCGCGTCGACGTCGCGGTCATTTCGGGCGACTCGACGGACCACCGGCTCGACGCACACTCGCCCGCGCTGAACGCACTCGCCCGACAGGTTCACCGTCTGGCCGAAGTGACACCCGTGCTCATGCTCCAGGGGACGTTCTCGCACGAGCCACCCGGCACGCTCGATAACTTCGCGCTGATGGGCAGCGTGCATCCGGTGTTCGTCGCGGACACCGTTTGTCAGGTCGCACTGGCCGACGGACACTTCCATCGCTCGCACGGTCCTGTCTTTTCGCCGGCGGAGTTGTCGGATCTGCTCGCGGTGCCGCCGCAGGCGGTCTTCACCTGCCTGCCCACCGTCAACAAGGGGCAGCTCGCCGCGACCGTAGGTGCGCTGGCGGCCGCGACGGATCTGGGCGAAGTGCTGGCCTCGTATCTTGCTGCGGCCGGCCGCGTGAACCTCAGGCTGCGCGAGGCTGGCATTCCGACGTTTGGCGTGTCACACGGCACCGTGAACGGTTGTACGACCGAACACGGCGTCACGATGGCGAGTTTCGACCATGAATTTTCGCTCACGGCGCTATTTGAGGCCGAATGCGACGGGTTCATGCTCGGCCACATTCACAAGGCACAGCAGTGGGCGCGTGAAGGCCGACTCGTAGCTTACCCCGGATCGATCGGCCGGTTTCACTACGGCGAAGAGGGTGAGAAGGGCTATCTCTCGTGGGAGGTGCAGCCGGGGATGGCGACGGCAACGCTTGTCGCGACCCCCTCGCGGCAGATGGTCTGCGTCGATTTCGATGGGCCGCCCGATATGGAACGTCTCGCTGAAATCGCCGCCGATGCCACTGACAAGTTCGTGCGCGTGCGCTGGCAGGTCGACGAGGAGCATCGTCAGGGCGTGGGTCGTGAAGCGATCAAGGCGCTGTTTGCTGGCGCCGCGGGCCTCAAGGTCGAATCGCGGATTTTGCCTGTCGTGCGCAGCCGTGCAGAGGGCATCAGTCTCGAGACGACTGTCGAGGGCAAGCTCGCGCGGTGGGCCGAACTGGCGAGCGTCGATGCGAGGCCGCTGCAGGAGCGTTTGCAGCTGCTCGTCTCGGGCGATGTGGACGCGATTGCAGCCGGCGTTCTGGCGCGCATCGACTCACAGCCGGAAAATCGTGCGGATCTGCCATCCCTTGCAGTGGTGCTGTCGCATCCTGCGGCCGCCGTCGCTGTGGAATCGGCGGCAGTTGCGGGGACGTCCTTGACGCATGCGGGCGCACAGCCCTCAACGCTGGACTGGCTCAATGATGATCTTTTCGCGGCCTAGCCGCCATGTAGCGGGAGCGGCCTGGATGGCGCTCCCGCGCGGGACACGAGTCGTGTTCCGGTAGCACGCTGCCAGCGTGTTACCGGAACGAGATTTACCCGCGTCACTGACGCATCGATCGCAGTTCGCTGCATCCATTCTTTCTTTTAACCCTGGCGGGGAATCATCCCTCCAGGGATGCACTCCGCCGATTTTTTATCCGGAGTGTCCTCATGTTTGGTCTTTATCCCGCCGGCGCAAAATGGGTCCGGCATTTCTCGGCATCACGAGCACCTCGCGACATCCAGAAGGTCCTCACGGTCCACGCTGGATTTAGCGCCGGCATTTTCCATCAACCCTTCGGCGAGAGCCGCGGTGCGGTAATCGCGCAGAAGGGCCGTTTTCTGCTTCTCGCCGAGCGCGTCGATGCGGCCTGCGCAGATCTTGCGCTGGTGCCCGACGTGCAGATGCAAAACCTTCTGTGGTCATTCGAGACCGGCTTTGCCAGCCAGTGGGGCTCTCGCGAGCTCCGTGCGCTGACCGGGTGTGACAACTGGGATGCGCTGCTGCGCCAGGCGAGCGCTGATTACTCGCACGCATGCAGTCTCGTTGAAGAAGCTGTTGCAGGCGCGCTTGAAGCGAAGGCGGCGGAGCGGTTGGCCGCCGAGCAGCTGGCCGCTGAAAAAGCGGCTGCAGCGGCAGCGGCGGCCGCGTCGCGTTCCGCGGCAGATCCTGTCGTCGGCACGATGTACGCCAACGACGATGATGTGCCGTGGCTTCCGTCCGACTACCTCTTCGATGCACCCCATCCGGAGGTAGCCTCATGCGCCCACTGAAACTTACCCTTAACGGTTTTATCGGTGTCCGGGACGGGATGAAGCGCGAGAGCGTTACGCTCGATCTGGAGTCGCTGCCCACAGGCCTCATCGCATTAACGGGCCCCAACGGCGCAGGGAAATCCACGCTCATGGACAACCTGCATCCGTACAGGATCATGCCGTCGCACGCATCCAAGCTGTCTGTCGACGGTTTTTCCTATTGGGACCACGTCTGCGGCACGCATGCGCTCAAGGAGTTCGAATGGGAACATGGGGGCGTGCGTTACCGGTCGTCGTTCGCGTTTCGCAAGCCGGGAAAAACTGGCAAGGCCGAGTATTTCCTGGCATGGCGTAATGCGGCCGGACAATGGGAGCCGATGCAGACGGCCGACGGTACGGTGTCCGACGGCAAGGCCGATACCTATGATCTGTGCGTCGAATCAGTGTGTGGCTCGCTGGAAGCTTTCTTCACCAGCGTGTTCTCCGCGCAGAACCGGCGACCGCTTGCGTCCTATGGCGCGAGCGAGATCAAGGCGTTGCTTGCGGAGCTTCTGCATATTGACCACCTGCGTACGCTGTCGGCGAAAGCTGGCGACGTCGTGAAGATTCTCGGCCGCGCGCTGGATGCCACTCACCAGCAGCTTGTTGCGTTGGGTGCAAAGCGCGATCGCGCCGCGCAGATTGATCAGGCCATCGCGTCGGATATCCAGTCAGTCGCCGTGGCTCGCCAGAGCCGGGAGACGCTGAATACCCGGACGGTCGCGCTGACTGATCAACGCGCTGCGCTGTTGGCGAAACAGACTGCAAACGCAAGCGCACAGGCCCGATTGAGGGAACTGGCCTCGCGACGCAGTCAGATCGCTGCGTCGCTGCAGACACTTGCAAACGACGGGGCGGCTGATGATCGCCGCTTCGAGCAGCGACTGTCGGCGTTGCGTAGCGCGATTGCCGGTCACAACGCGGTGATTGTGCAGCGAGACGCGATCCTTGGGGCCGCTCACGCGCGCGATGCCGCACAGGCGCGCCTGCTGACCCTGGAGGCCGGTGTCGAGCCGCTGCAGCAGGCGATCGCAGTACTTGAGGCGAAGCAGCTGGAGCTGACCGCGGCGAGTTCACGCATCAACGGGCTCACGTCCGAAGGTGAGTCGAAGGCCTCGTTGCTCCGGTCTCTGGAACAGCAGGCAAGCGTCATTGCTGCCGTTCCCTGTGCGGGTCACGCGATGCACAACACGTGCCCCCTGCTTGCCCAGGCGCGTGAAGCGGATGCGAAGGTTCCGGAGCAGCGCATTTCGCTCAACAACCTCCGCGTGGCGTTTCGCGCGAGTCGGGAAGCGGTCGATCGCCTCACACCCGAAGTGCAGCAGCTTGCCACGCGGCGCGCCGAGCTGAAAACGCTGTCCGACCATATCACGGCCACACGCCGTGATCTGCAGACGGCAGTCGATCTTGCGGCGCGCAAGCCTTTGCTCGATGCGGCAACCGAAGGCGTTCGCAAGGCCAGTGAAGAACTGGCTGCTGTGGACGGCGAGGCGAAGGCTGTACGCGAACGGCGGCAGGCTCAGCAGGCGAGCCTCTCCACGCAGGCACAGGAGCTCGATGCAGAAGTTGCTCGCCTCGGCGTGGAGGACGTGACGGCCGCCATTGCTGAACTGGACAGGCAGCTGACGCAATGTCGCGAAGGCATCACCGGTGAAGACGCGCGGATTGAATCACTGATCCGCTCGCAGGCAACGCGTGAAGTCGAGCGGCAGGCAGTCGCAAAAGAGCTTGCGGGATTCGACGCGACGCAGTCGCGTGCGGACCGCCTCTCTGATGAGATCGCCAGCTGGAAGCTGCTCGCGAAGGGGCTGGGCAACGAAGGCCTTATCGCACTGACGATCGACGACGCGGGCCCCGCACTCACGAAGATGGTGAACGACCTGTTGCTTGCCTGCTACGGCATGCGCTTCACGGTCGAGATCCGGACTCAACGGGCGCTGGCCAGTGGCGAACTGCGCGAGGGATTTGAAATCCTCGTGCACGACGCCGATATCGATAGCACCAAGGCGGTCACGGTGATGTCGGGCGGCCAGAAGGTCTGGATCAACGAATGTCTGACGCGTGGCATCGCGCTGTATCTGGCGAGTAACGCTGGCCAGCCGTATCAGACCCTGTTCACCGACGAGTCTGATGGTCCGCTGGATACGCGCCGCAAGCTGCAGTTCCTGCGCATGAAGCGCGAGGTGCTGCGCCTGGGTGGATATGAGCGGGAGTTTTTCATCTCGCACACGCCCGAGCTTGTTGCCGAAGCCGATGCAGTGATCGATGTCGAGGCGCTTGCGGCCTGAGCGTCTGTTTTTTCTCTTTAACCCTGTGGGGAGCGATCCCCACAGGGGCGTTCCCTCGATTTTTTTCGAACGAGGAACGCCATGAAAAAGAAGTACGACCAGTATGCACGAACCGAAGCCGTCACGGTTTCGGTCCGTCCCTCCACGCCGCGCGCGGGCGTTGTCCACACCTACGTCCTGAACGGAACGCTCATGCGTGACATTCGCGTCGACGGCAAGTGGATAACGCATCACGCCAGCATCCCTCTCGAATCCCGGGCCGCGTAAGCGGCTCTCCTGTTCCTTTTGAGTGATCTTCTATGAACAACCTTCTGATGCTGCTCATTGCAGCAGGCAGTTCATCGCTGTGCGCCTGCACGATTGAACCACAGGCTCAGCCTGGGCCGTCAAGGCACGTATCGACGATTGTCATCCAGCAGCCGCGAGGCGAGCCGGGAGACTTCATTCTCTGCAACGATGGTCGCGTCCTGGTATTCCCGGTCGCGCATCCGAAAACCTGTTCCTGATCCGCAAGGCCTCAACCTCGAAAGAGCGTTGGGGCCTTTCGAATGGAGACTCTTCATGAAAAAGCAGATAACAACCGCGGCGGCGCTGGGCGGATTGCTTGCAGTCGCATGTCTGTTGTGGGAACAGCAGTCAGCGGCCGCATTGTCTGGCACGACAGGCGCTGCGACACGTGCGTCTCGCACGAGTCCGTCGCCATTCGAGGGGCGTCTTCGGTTCGCCGACGTCGCTGTGGGGCGCCTGCGCGGATAACCGAACTACGCATCTGTCGAGCCACGTCGTGGCCCGACCGGACGCAATACAACCGCCGTAGTATTTTTATTCACCCGCCGGGGCACGCCCCGGAAAGGGGTGGCTTGCCGGCACGTCTCTTGTGGAGCAGGCCAATGTCTTACTCTTGCACTGATTTTTTTGATGACGTCATCCGCTGTCTCGTCGAGTCCCGAGCGATCGCAGCGAGCGACATGCCGGACAACGATCCGGGCAGGGCTGCGGATCTCGCGATGGCCGCGATCGTTACGATGCAGCGCGCCAGCCAGTCGTCGTCCTTCGTTCGCGAACTTCTCGATGAGGTCGAGACGCTCGGTTCGGTAGCGGAAGAACATGGCGCCGGCGCGCTCGCTTTTCTCTTTTACCTCCAGGCGGCCATTCTTAACGACACGTTTGTTGACGCGCGGAGCGTGGACGACGCGAGAGTCCTTGCGCTCGTCAGGCGGCTTCCGTCAGGGGCCGCGTGGCTGAAGCATATCCGTGTCGCGGAATCTTCCTGACGCACACCATAATCCGTCGATCAGCCCGTGGGTTCCTCTGGAACCGACGGGTTTTTTTTCGCCTCAGAACGTAGCCTGCCAAACGGGAGCGGGGCTCCGTCCGGGAGGCAGGCACTGGCGCGCTTCAGATGGCGTCGATGCTAACGTCAAAGAAGCCGTTGCATTCAGTGCAGCGGAAAAGTCGCCGCTTCAGTTCCGCCGCGCTCAGCTTCCTGGTTCTCTTGAACCCGTGTGGTCTCGCCTCGACCTGTCGGCGACAGTGCGGGCAGTCCAGGACCGGCCGCGGCGCCTTAAGACCGAGTCGCACGCGCCGTTCGAAATCACCTGCTGGGTCCAGTACCAGCAACCACTCGCGAAACCGCCTGACCCACGCCTTCACGATCTCCGGCTGCGTCCCGAGCTTATCCGCGGCATGGGTGAGCGGCAGATGTTGGGAAAGCAACGGAAGGATCCCGTACAGGATGTCTTTGCGCAACATGTTGGCCAGCGGTGTGCGTGTCGCCCGCGAATATAGACGCACACAGGCGTGGCACTGGAACTGGGGCAAATGCGAGCCTGCGCGCTTCGCACAGGCAAGTCGCGTGCTGCGGCTGCCGCAATGGGGGCAGGGCGGGGGTTCCACACTGTCTGAGAGGACCTTATCGACGTGGCCTTTCAGGAAGCGCGTCAGTTCTTCGTCCTCGACGTGTTTGCGCGGCAGGAGACTGTTGTGACGCAGCGGCCCGCCAAAATCGAAGCGTCCCGCGTCCGGGGGCAAAAGATCCGGCGCCGACAGAAAGACTGGTTGCGTGCGCGGTTCGGTCCTGACCGAGCCGAGCCGGACGCGCGGCAGGTCCGGCGCCTCGAGTCCAGCGCGTCGACGGCGCTCAGCTGCGTTGAGCGCGAGATCGTCGGCCACGATAACCGGGACGGCGCCTGCGGCACGGCTTAGACTGAGCGGCCAGAGATAGCCGCACGCTGGACACTTCGCCTGTCGCCGGTTGTCAGCGGTGAACCCGCCGTTGTTCAACTGCCCCTCATGACCGCATTTCGGACACGCACCGTGCGGCCGGTATTTCAGGCCGAGTCTGACCAGCGCTGTCCAATGGAGGTCGGGGTCGTGCAGTGCGATGAGTTGGCGGCAGCGCATCAGCCAGTTAGAGATGGCGCCGTACTCGACGCCCAGTCGGCGCGACACCTCCTCGAGTGGCACGGGCTGGGACAACAGCCGGAAGAACTCGGGCATCTTCCCGACGAACCGCAGTCGGGCGACCGGGCTTCCCGTCAGTCGTGTATATAAGCGCCGACAGTCGATGCAGCGGAAATAGGGCATCCGATGATACTCATTCGCCCGCTGATGAAAGCGGCCGCGTGCCCCCATGCAATGCGGGCACGGCGGCACGGGAGTCGCGTCGATCGAGTGTAGTTCCGCCCATAGCGTGCCGACGAAAGCCGTGAGGGAGGGATTTTCGCTATCGCCGTACTCCCGGTTCTTCCCTCGCGTCAGCGGGTCGCTTGCATCAAATACGGCGGCGGTGAATACGGAGACCGCTTCCGCCCGGGTTGGCCGCTCCTTCAGTCTGCTTGTGCTTGCCATCACATATCTGGCCATTGAGACAGGCGTCGATTTTAATGCGGAAGAAGGGCGACGATCGGAATTTCATTACCCCCGTTGTAGTGTGCCAAAGTCGCGAAAGACCTTGAGGAGGTCGTTGCGCAGTTCTGAGACATCCATTTCATGTCTGGCCCGCGTCAACCCCACATAAAGGAGGCGCTTTTCTTCATCGGTCATCGTGGTGCGGCCGTCATCTTCTGTCTTGAAGCGAAAATCGCCACAGACCTTCACCCGGTTCCATTCAAGACCTTTCGCCCGGTGAATCGTTGAAACGACATAGTCTGCCTCGGCTTCCGGCGACACGCGAGACAGAAGGTCCCGCAGGTATGCGGTGCCTTGCCGATCGATGATCTGAACGATCGGCAGGAGGTCGCGACCTGCGTAACTCGCCGCGTATTCCTGAACGTCACGCCATGTTTCAAATAGCGCGAGGGTTGCCGGGCTGAAAGTGCGTTGTCCCCGCATCAGGCGGTCAGCGCCGTCGGCGAATGCCAGAATCTCTTCGATGTTCGCACGCACCGCAACCTTATGCCCGCTTTGCAGGCCATTTGCCAGCGTCCCGATGACGGTCACGTTCTTGCGGCACAGGATCGCGTCGAAGGTTCGGGTAGGGTCATACTCTTCGAAGAACGTCGACGTGACATTGGCCTGGCCGCGAAGGGGCACGCTTTCTCCGAGAAGGCTCAGAACGCGTGATGCAAGCGCGGCGAAGTGAGGCCCGAAGCGGAACGACTCCGTTAAGGCGCACTCGCGGGCCTTGATGTATTCCATTGCATTGACCGCGCCGCGCCACTCGTAGATCTGCTGGTAGGGGTCCCCCACATAGATGATCTGCGCGTGCTCCTGCCGTCGCAGGACAGAGAGCATCAAACCGTCGCTGTCCTGGGCCTCATCGAACAGAATGAAATCCGCGCTGATCTGCGGACGCGAGCGCTCCCACGTTTTCAGATACGTGTCGGGCGTGATAGCCGTCTTCCCATGCGGGTCGATGCTCTCGGTCCAGTGGCGCACCACGAAGGGCAACAGCATCGCGCGCAACTCGTCGGCGGCCTGTTCGGTGATCATCTCGTTGACGGGGATGTGCCACGACTCGGGCTCGTCCTGAGCGGACCGGCAGAAGCGCGCGGCGCCGTCGGCAACCAGCCGGCCGACCTGGAAAACGGATAGCTCGATGTTTTTGCCAATCACTGTCGGAACGCGCACAGGCCCGAGCCCGTACCTGCTCGCGAGCATGTGAGGCGGTTCCTTGGGGAGATTCAGGCGTGCCGTGAGCGCCTTGTCGGTGGCGCGAAATGCAACCGAATGCACCGTCTGACACGCGACGTTGCGCGGAAACTTCCGCTTTGCTTCTGCCGCAATCTCACGATTGAAAGCAAGGTACTGGCCGCGTTTCGTGCTGAACCGTTCGGCAATCATTCGAAGGGTAGAGGTCTTCCCCGCGCCGGCGTACGCTTTCACTTTTACCGTCGCGCCGGAGGCGACCGTCTCGAGTGTGTCGAGCTGCTCGGCGGTCGGCTTCAATGCTGTCATGACGTCTCGGATGGGGAGTATGAAACGGCTGTGACGCTTGCGTCGCAGTTGCTGAGGGATACAGGCATTCTGTCAGACCGCGCACGCTTCGCCGGAGGGAAAAGACGCGGGAACAGTACCTCCTTTCGAGCTGCTGGCCCGCGCTACGGTACGCCTCAGCGCAAAGCGCCAGCAATGTCCTTCGGAAGAGCCAGCGGTTCGGCGTGGCTGGTTTGTACGCGAGTGCGCCCGGCGACGACGGACTCGGACCGGATGGCAACACGTTCCCGGAACAGTCCACGCCCGGTGGTCACGTGAGTGGCCTCGTACGGATTGCCGCGTTTGATGTAGTCGCCCACGTCAAAGTCGATTGGAAACAGGGACGACTTTCCCCCGCTCTCAACGACGAGCCGGATTGCGTTCACCGGCACGCCGCGCACCTGGACATCGAGGATCCGATTGAGAAGCTGGTCCCGGAGAATCGAAGACTCCATCGGGCTCTGGTATTCGGCGTTACCGTGACGAAGATGGACCACGGCCAGACGCTCCGCCGTTGCGGTAAGAGCGATACGGAACTGAAGGGCGCATGGCTGCCCCGCTTCATCGGGATAGGCCATGTCCATGAAAGGTGTCTGGTGGGGCATGCAACACTCCGCAGGAAAGGTTACGCCGCTCCGGTTGGATCGGCATAACCCAGGCTACGCAGCAATACGCAAAGTCAAGTCACGTGCAATCCGGTGATGGTCGCGCGAAGGCGGGTGACCGTACGCTGACTGGCGAGGCCGAGCAGCCTGCTTGTATCTTCGTTGGTTCGACCGGCCGCGAGCAGACGACGCGCGAAGGTGTTGCGCAGCACCCGCGGGCTCATATCCGGCGCGACGAACCCGATCGCGTCGAGCGCGTCCCGTACGATCGCACCGAGGAGCACATCGTTGATCGGCTTGTCGTCGGTACGCGGCGCGGGGAATACCAGCGCACCATCTAACGGCGTATGAAGCCGCTGCCAGGCCCCTAGTGGGGGCGTGGAGAACGCGGGCAGGGCGACCGTGCGCTCGAGGCGCACGCCTCGCTTTGGGACCCGTACCTGCGGTCGTATCCCATCGAGAACGATATCGCGCCAGCGCCCGCCCCGAAGTTCGGCTGCGGTGATGCCCGCGCCGAGCAGCAGCGCGACAACCGCGCGATTGCGGCACAGGCGGGCATCATCGCCGGCTTCAGGCTGGACGTACGCCTGCAAGGCAAGGTCTGCGACTGGATCGAGAAACAGCGGCTCTGGCTCGTCCTCCGGCCACGCGGCCGACAGCGCGAAGGCTGCCGCCGGGTTGCTCTCACGCAGGCCGACGTCGACCAGATGGCGACAGAGCCGCACGATCAGGTTGATGTAGCGCAGCCGCGTGGTGGTGCCGGGTGCACAGCGGTTGTCGACGTCGTTGAAAAATGATTCCAGGTGCTCAGGACCGAACGTCGCGAGGGCGACACCGCGCGTGACCAGATGTCGGAGGAAACGGTCGAACATGGCCCGGTGCTGCACGACGGAGCGTGGCGAGAAGCGGCGGCGATCTGCGCCGGCCGCTTCGCCTGACTGCCATTGCATATAGGCAGTGAGTGGTTCGGTCACCCAGAGATGCAACTCGTTCATAAAGTGCAGCACCTTATATACTGAATTGGCGTCATCCCTCCACCAGGCGAATCTCCGATTCGCCATCCTGTCTGCAGGAAGAGGGGGGCGTTCCCACGCTGTAAGCATCCGCGATCGCCCGCAGGCATCCGAGAGGACCGCCCTGAACGATCCGCGCCGCGCACGCGAGCATCAGGTTCACGCAGAGTCCAAAATCCTCCACCAAATAGCCCCGTTCGCAGACGTCTGCGAACGGCTTGCAGGGCACACGCTCACGCAACGTGCTCAGATCGGCGCGATAACCCCAAACCGGCTTTCCCAGCGCGGCAGCGAACCCGATCTCAAAGGCTGTGCCGCTATCCGGCTCTCCGGCGCCGCGGAAGTCCGCCACGTTGGCCATCACTATATCCGCGCGGCGGATCGCGCCGAGGTTGGAGCGGTAGATCCAGGTGGCCTTATCGGCAGGCGAAAGATCGGTCGGCACGACCGTGTCGAGCGGATAGACGCCCTCGAATCCGCGGTCGGCACAAAGGCGCTGCAGGCTCCGGCCGTATTCCACTGCGTCGACCCGAAAAACGTCGAAACCTGCAAGGTAGATGCGCTTCCTGCCCGCTGCGTTGCGCGGTGTCATTCGGTGATGCGGAAGTTTTCGCGGTCCTCGCCCCTGAGCCATTGCGGCGCACGCCCTCGGCCGCTCCATGTTTCGCCCGTCGTGGGGTTGCGGTACTTCGCGGCGACCACCCGGCCAGCGTTCTTGCGGCGCTGGCCAAAAACGTCCTCAGGCGAGAAGCCGAACTCTGCGACTGCGTCGCGAACCTTCTCAAGTGCGGCCGCGGCCTCCACGCGCCGGGCCTCTTCAATGCGCCTGTCAAGTTCTCTTTTTTGTGCGAGCAGCTCGTTGTATCGTGCCATTAGTATTTAAACCTTTTGAAGATAACGGGGCGATTCTACCAGGTGCGTTGCCATGTCAAGCGCCGGTCTACCGCTACAGTCCCGGAAGACAAGCGAATCCTTGCCGCCCCCATTTCACTGAACCGTCGCCGGCGACTATCCGACGTTCCTCACACACGATCAACCCAACGATGAGAAGAATCTCTGTTCGCCGCTCCAGCGTCCACGGTCGCGGTGTTTTAGCGCTGCGACCTCTGCGCGCCGGCGAGTTCATCCTCGAGTACACCGGCACGGTCATGAGCTGGAAACGCGCAGTGGGCCGCCATCGCAGACTAGGCGAAGAGGGCCATACGTTCCTCTTTGGACTTTCGGATGGACGGGTCATCGACGGATCGCTCGGCGGCAATAGCGCGCGCTGGCTGAACCATGCCTGTGCCGCGAACTGCGAGGCCGTCGAATCGGATGGCCGGGTTTACATCCAGGCAGTCGCCGACATCAGGCCCGGTGCAGAGCTGTTCATCGCGTACGGACTCACGACAGAGGGCCGGGTTTCAGCGGCAATGCGAGCGCTATATGCCTGCCGGTGCGGCGCCCCAGAATGCCGTAGAACCATGCTCGTTGGCAGCCGCGGCAAGTAGCGTGCCGCTCAAGCGCGCCGGAGTCTTGCCCGCCGGATAAATGACTTGGGCAAGAGACCAGCCTCGGACGCGTGCTATCGCCGTTTGGCTGGTCCAGCAGGGAGACGTCTTATGCGCAGACCGCAGACCGCTTGCGCGGCACTTTCCGCTTTGGCATTGCTGCTTGCCGGTTGCGTGGCCGGCGGCATGCCGTATGCCGGCCCGCACCTAAGTCCGACTGAGTGCCGTGACCTGGCAGCGCTAAAGACAAATGCGCCCCCGACAATGGCGCAGCACCAAAGCGAGCTGGCCGCCCTCAGAAAAGCGGGCTACGACCCATCACCATGGTATGACGACCCCTACTACCCAGACGATCTGCAATCGGCGCAGCGCCTGGTCGATTATTGGTTCCAGACGGAGTGTCAGCAGCCTCGGCCTGGCTAAGAAGCCGCGGGGTGTTGTCACGTTGGAGTATTGGAGGGACAAATATGCCGGAGAGTGGTCGTTGCTCAGAAAGCGGACGGAATTTGGGTGACATGGGTCAGTTCACGCCATGCGACGAACTGGGCCGCGAGGTGTTTGCGGTAAAGAGACGCGCGCAGCAGATGTCGTTTCAGTGCGAAGTGCTGCCGGATCGGACCGAAGCTCGACAGGAAGGCCTGCGTGTGCTTCGGGTCGCGAAAGCCTCGCATGCGCCGCTCGCGCTCCCGCGTGGGCTGATGACTGTTCTCTGCGCGATTGTTGACACGGGCGGCAGCCTTGACGAACACGTGTTTCACGCTGGCCAGCTCGGGGATATCTGCCTTCGCCGCCGGATAGCTGCGTAGCTGATCGGTGACGATCTTGTGTGGCACCGGGCTGGAGCGCAGCACATGTCTGAAGAAGCGTCTGGCGGCGGCCTTGTCGCGCCGCTTCTGCAGCAGGATGTCGAGTTCGGCGCCGTGCTCATCGACTGCACGCCACAGCAGGTACGGTTCACCACGAAGGGTGACGAACATCTCATCGAGGTGCCACGTGCTACCCGGCTTGCGTCGCGCCGCTTTCACCCGATGGGCAAAGCCCGCGCCGAATTTCCCGCACCAGCGGCGAATCGTCTCGTAGCTGACCGTTACGCCGCGCTCGAACAGCAACTCCTCAATGTCGCGCAGGCTGATCTGAAAGCGAAAGTACCACCGTACCGCATAGCTGATGACTGCTGCCGGGAACCGGTGGCCGTGATAAAGCGATTTCATTTTCGTCATCACATCATGTTACCCAAACATCCCGTCAACGTGCCAATGCCCATGGAAGTACAACGACAGCTCATTTGCTAAAGCGGAGATGATCCTTCAATGCTTGGCTAGCTTCTGCTTATCTAGGTGCCTGGCGCTGTGAAGTGTAGGGAAACTGGTGATTTGCAGATTCAAGGCGCGAACCATCCTGTCTTGGCCGAAAGTGGCACAGTGCGTTACCCGTTTGGACCACGTTGGTGAGGGCGGTTTTGTGCTGCGCTACGTTCGGTAGCGGAGATTGCGCGGAGTCATGGAGTGAACGCGAATCCGGTGTTTGACGGGCGTACGCAGTATCTCGAAGGACGCCTGGGTTGTGACGGGCGAAAATGAGCCTCTCCGCCGATCGCTTAGGAATGTGCTTTGGTGGGGGCGACAATGATTTCGTCCGGTCGGCCAAGACGTTTGTCGGTAAACCGGACTTCCTGCTTGACGGTATGGGTAATTTCGCAACAGCTTCTAAGTCGAGCTGTCATCAAGCCAGTAACACCATGTCGTTCGAAACGTGTGTCGGCACCGAATTCCATGGAGCGGCTTCCTGTCCGACCTCCAAATGTTTCATCTGACACATAGGCTAAAGGACTGCCATGCGTTTGCGCCGTTACGTCTGATTTTCGCCGCCCCGTCTGATGATTGTGCGTGCTAAAGCTTTACGTATTGCATGTCGTTATCCAGTCGAATAAGTCAGGACCATCGCACATACCCGCGCCTCATGAAGACGCGGGATGCGCGAGGCAATAGCTCTTCGGGGGAACGAATCTTGAATCACCAACGATCGCCATGGTCGCGCGCCGCGGCTCCGGGCGAAGTCATCTATGCAGAAGGCTTCGCAGGCGACGCCGTCATCTACGTGATCGCAGACGGCAAAGTCGAAATCTCCACTCAATGCGACGAAAAAAAGGTCATTCTCGCCACGCTCGGAAAGGGCGAGTTTTTTGGCGAAGCGTCCTTGTTGCCGGCCGAACCGCGCGCGCACACCGCGAAAGCGATTAGCTTCTGCCAGTTGACCGTGATCGCGGCAAGCGTCGTGGAAGAAGAACTCGAACGCGTGTCGCCGCTGCTGCGCCATATCGTGCGCACCATGATTCGACGCGTGAAGAAGAAGGACGACGTCCTCGCCACCAATACGCATGCTGATTTTCTGCCAGGGGTTCTCTCCTACGCGCATGTTCTGTCGCTGATGGCGGGTATTGAAAGCGCAGACCGGGTGGATGGACGCGCGCGCCGCGCTCAAGGGGAGGAGTGCTCGGTGCCCCTGCCCGAAGTCATCAAGAAGTGTCATGCGATTGCTGGTCATTCCCGTCCGCATGTGATGGCGATGCTCAAGCGCATGGAAAAACTCAACCTCGTCACGCTCGAACCGGGCCGCTCCGATCGCCTGAGCACGCTGTCAGCGCGCTATTCGGCGCAGGACGGCGTAGCCGGCCGGCAGCTCGTGACTTTCGATCCCGTGCGGATCACGGAGCGGGCTCAGCAGGTGGCGGACCACGATCTCGACGTGTCGATCAACAGCGAACTGGAACTGATCGAGCTGGCCGACCTGGAAGCCCTGATCGGCGTCGAGAAGAATCTGATTCTCAACAAACTCTCGCATGCGGAAATCGCCGAAGACATCTTCGCGTTTCGCAAGACCAAGGTGTTGAATTACGTCGAGGAAAAGGGCATCACGTATTTTTCCCGTCGCAATGCCCGTGGCGCAAGCGAGCTGAAGTCGCTGGACGATCTGGAGTTTGTCGACCAGCGAACCTTGTTCGAAGCCGTGAGCGCTTTCGACACCTATGACCTCGCGAAATTGCTCGCCGCCGTGACCGGCGAACCGGTCTCCGATCGCTTGTTCTCGGTGATGACCGAGGCGCGCAAGAAAGAGGTGTCGTGGGTCATGCGGCGTGAAATCAAGATCGATCCGCTCGAGATCGCCGAGATCGAGGAGCGATTCATCGAGACCGTGCGCGCGATCAAATCCCCGGCAGCCAATGCTGCGCCGCTTTCCAATGTGAATGCCTGACACCTGGTGGTCGGACAACGGGCCGTGTTCAGGTCCGCTCCGATGACTAGGGTGGCCGTTCGAGAGGATGTATGGATCTTTTGACGCTATTTGGCGCCCTGTTCGGCGTGACGGCTATCGTGGCCGGATTTTCGCTCGAGGGTGGTCACTTCACCTCGCTGTTTCAGTGGGAGGCGTTCGTCATCGTATTGGGTGGCACCTTCGGCGCGGTGATGATCCAGAACACGTGGGCGAGGTTTTATGACGGCATGAAGCAACTGCGACTCGCGTTTGTGAAAGCGCGGCAGGTCGACCGGCAAAGCTTGTCGGTCCTGCTCGAGTGGGGCGATCAGGCTAAGGTGAACGGCACGCTCGTGTTCGAGTCGATCGAGGCGGCCGGGATTAACCCGTTTGCCAAACGAGGCCTGGAGCTGCTGGCCAACGGTGTGTCGACCGCCGTGCTCGAAGACGCCCTGCAACGGGAGCTGGATGCCTATGAGCGCAATCACATGGCGGCCGCGCGGATCTGGCAGCAGGCCGGTGGCTATGCGCCGACCTTCGGCATCCTGGGGGCGGTGCTCGGCCTGATTCAGGTCACCGGCCATATGCTCGAGCCGGCGCAACTCGGGCAAGTTAGGGAGCCTCCCGACAAGCGCGGCTGACGAACGGCCGCTGTACATTCACGACGAGCCATTCGGTGGACAAGGGCAGGAGCGGCCGAGAAGAGTCGACTTATGCCATCCGCATAAATACTGCGCGCGACGATCCCGTCCACGTCGCTGTCGGACCAGGTGCGGCCAGGTGCGGCCAGCCAACGCACAAGTTGTGATGCCAGAAATCGTCACAAAAGCGGTCACTCGACAGAGTGCTTGCGCGCGACCGGCACAGTCCGATTTGGTGCACGCGCCGGAACCTCGATGCGTTCAAGCCGC
>NZ_JBNPVS010000027.1:0-132538 GCF_050434225.1 Paraburkholderia sp. GAS32
TAAAGTGTCAATGATGTCCCCGCACGTCTGTCAACCATGTCCCCGGTCTATACACAGCCGGCAAAGAGAAGTAGGTGCCGCCCCGCACAGGGGCACCGCTAAAAGACCACTAACAAATCAAGGAAAGGCCAACACCCCAGGAACACGGACAACAAGCGCCGCGAAGGCAAAAACCCGCCCATTAAATGGGCCCCTTCCTCATCAACAACTTCAACAAAACAGGCAACAACAACAACACCAACGGCAACTGCACAATCAACCCAGAAATAATAGCAACCGCCAAAGGCTGCTGCATAGCAGCCCCCTGCCCGAGGGCAAAAGCAAGCGGCAACAGCGCCAAAATAGCCGCAATAGTGGTCATGGCAATCGGCCGCAACCGATTCCGCCCAGCCGCGATCAGCGCCTCCTCAAACCCAATACCTTCATCCCGTATCAACCCCTGCAACTCCGATACATAAAAGATCGCCACCTCAGTCACGATACCGATAATCATCGTCATCCCCATCATTGCGGAGATGTTCAACTCGATACCGGTCATCCACAGCCCAATAAACACCGCACCGGCAGCCAGCAAAGGCATCGCCATCACCGCCAACGCAACCCGGAAGCGTTCGTACAGAAACAGCAGCAACCCAAACACCAACGCAATCGCAGCACCAAACACGGTCAACAAACCCTTGAAAGCAATCTGCTGCTGCTGGTACAAACCGCCCAGTTCGTAATACACACCGGTCGGCAACAAGCTCTTGTCGCTCAGCGTCTTCTGTACGTCAGCGATCGTCGAGCCCAGATCGCGGCCATCGATACGCGCCGTCACCGCCACCATCCGCTTGAGGTTGTCGCGGCTGATCTCCGGCTGGCCAGTCACCGTCACCTGATCGGCAACACGGTTCAGCGCGAACAGATGGCCGTCCGGTGCGCGAATCTGCAACAGCCCCAGTTGCGTATCGGTTAGCTTCAGTGCGCCCGCCACGCGCACCCGCACGCCCACCGTCTTCGGTCCGGTCTGGAATTGCGTCGCAACGTTGCCTTCCACCATGTCGGACACGGCCTGTGCAATCGACTGCGGGTCCATGCCCTCGGCCGCCGCGGCCTCCGGCCGGATGTGCAATTCGAGCGCGTCGCCCGCCGGATTGATGCCGTCGTTCACGTCCACCACGCCTTGAATCTTGCCGATCTGCGCGGCTACCTTGCGTGCGGTGGTGTCGAGCGTGTTCTGATCGTCGGAATAGATTTTTATCTGCACCGGCTGGGGCACCGCGGTCAGGTCGCCGATCAGGTCCTCCATCAGTTGCGCGAGCTCGATATTCACGCCGGGCACCTGCGTTTCGACCTTCGAGCGGATTTCTTCCATCACCGTTTCGATCGGCTCGCGGCCAGTCGATTTCAAGCGCACGAAGAAGTCGCCCTTGTTGGGCTCGTTCAGGTCGCCGCCGAGACCGGCGCCGGTGCGGCGAGAGTAAGTTGCAACGTTCGGATTCGCGCGGATGATGCCCTCGATCTGCTTCATCAAGCGGTCGGTTTCCGTGACGGACGTGCCCGGCTCGGTGTGATAGTCGAGCACGAAACCGCCTTCGTCCATGCTCGGCATGAAGCCGCTGCCTACTCGCGTGAAAGCGAACGCGGCCACCACGATCAGCGGCAGCAGGCCGAGCAGCACGAGAATCGGACGTGCCGTGACGTGCTCAATCAGATAGCCGTAGCGCCGGTTCATCCATGAAGCGAAGCGGGTTTCCTTGTGTTCCTCGGCGTCCTTCGGCTTCAGCCAGTGGTCGCACAGAATCGGCACCGCGAGCCATGTGACGAGAAACGAAATGAACAGGGCGCTTGCCATCGTCACCGAAAGCGCCTTGAAGAACGCGCCCGTCACGCCCGACAGAAACGCGAGCGGCACGAAAATGATCAGCGTCGCCGCCGACGACCCGGCAAGCGGCCGCGTGAATTCGAGCGCCGCCGCCATCACGCGGCCATGGAACTTGTGCGCGCCGCCTTCGCGCATGCGTCGCACGATGTGCTCGATCATCACGATGGCGTCGTCGATCACGAGGCCGACCGCGGCCGCCATCCCGCCAAGCGTCATGATGTTGAAGCCCATGCCGAACACGTCGAGCAGCAGAATCGTCGCGGCCATCACGACCGGCACCAGCGCGACCGCAATCGCGGTGATCTTCCAGTTGCGCAGGAAGGCAAACAGCGTGAACGCGGCCAGCACCACGCCGATCATGATCGCGTCGCGCACGCTGGTCGCCGAGGCGATCACCAGTTCGCTCTGGTCGTACCAGTTCGAGAGATGCACGCCCGCCGGCATCTGATGCTGGAAGTCAGCGAGCCTCGCACGGATCGCCTTGGCCATCGCCACGCTGTTCGCGCCTGGCTGCTGGAAGACGTTGAGCAACACGGCGTCGTGGCCATCGGCCGTGACGCGCATCCATTGCGGCACGACACCCTGACGGACTGTCGCGATGTCGCCGAGGCGGATTTGCGTTGCACCGTTGGTCGACACCACCACGTTGCGCAGTTCTTCGAGTTGCGTGATCGTGGTGTTGGCAATCACGAGGTACAACTTGTAGTGATCCTCGATGCGGCCGGTGGCCATCAGCACGTTGCTCGCGCCGATCGCTTTCGACACGTCCGAGAGCGAGACCTTGTAGGCGGCGAGGCGCGCCGGATCGATCGCGACTTCGAATTCGTCCTGCGCGCCACCGGTCACTTCGACGCGAGCAACGCCTTCCACGGACGACAGCAACGGCCGCATCTGGAACTGCGCAAGATCGTGCAGCGCCGACAATGACTGCTGGTCCGACGTCAGGCTATACGCGAGCACTGGGAACACGGTCGGGTCCATGCGCCGCACCTGCATCGAGGTACCTTGCGGCAGCGTCGCGAGGATCTCGCTGATCGCCGACTGCGCCTGCAACGTGGCTTGCGCCATGTCGGTGCCCCAGTCGAAATTGATCGAGATTTCGGCCGAGCCGCGGCTTGTGGTCGATTCGACGTCGCGGACGTTCGGCACGCGCCGCAGCGCCTCTTCGACTGGCATCGTGACAAGCGTGGCCATCTGTTCGGCGGGGCGGTCGCCCGCGTCGAGCGCGACGACGGCGCGTGGAAACGCGACGTTCGGGAACAGCGAGATCGGCAGACGAAACGCGGTCAGCGCGCCTGCGATCGCCAGCAGCGCGATCACGAACAGCAGGGAACGCCGGTGCTTCTGCATCCATTGACCGAAATTCATCGCGGCGCGCCTCCAGCAGCCCGCACCGCCATGCCGTCCTTCAACTCATAGTTGCCGCTGACGACGAGGCCTTCTGCGCCGTCGATCGGGCCGTCCACGCCGTAGCGGTCGCCGTTCTCGACCTGCGTGACCACGGCCACGCGGCGCGCCTTGTTTTGCGGCGTGATCTGGAAGACGTACGCGCCTTTGTCGTCTTTCAGCACGGCGGCACGCGGCACCACCCAATGCGTGCCGCTGCGGGTCGCGATGTCGGCGCTGACACGCGTGCCCGGAATGAATGCGCTCTGTCCGAGCGGAACGTTCGCACCGACGTTAACGAGCTGGCTTTGCTGATCGACCGACGCCCCGACCAGCACCACGTGGCCGTCTGCCGCGGTCTTCGCGAGCGTGGTGGACAGGCCGTGCAACGTGACCGTGTCGCCGGCATGGATAGCAGGGATGTCCGAAGGTTCGACGCCGAGCATGACGTTCGCGCGCGCATCCTTGCCGTTACCGCCGGCCAGTTGCAGGATCGCGGCGCCGGGCTGCACCTGATCGCCCTGTGCCGCCGATACCTGCAAAACCACGCCATCGATCGGCGCCGCGATGATCTTGTTGCCGCCCGCGACACCGGTCTGGTTTTGCGCCGCGAGCGCCTGCTGCGCGTCCTCGGCAGCCTTGCGGGCCGTGGCGAGTTGCGATTGCGTGGCGAGCCCTTTGTCGTACAGCGATTGCGTGCGCGCCAGTTCGCCTTGCGCCAGCGTTACCGCGCTTTTCGCCTGGGTGGCGGCGAGCACTGCGGCTGGATCGGCCTGCACGACGAAAAGCGGCGTGCCGCGCGTCACGCTCTGTCCGGCTTGCACGCGCATTTGCGCGATACGCGCGACGTACGGCAGATTAACCGTGGTCAGGTTCGACGCGGACGCCGCGACGATGCCATACGCGCGGACCGGTTGCGCGATGACGGCGCGCTGCACCCGCACGGTTTGCACAGATACGACGGATTGGTCGGCCGCATCGTCGCCGGCGGACGCACTGGCCGCACCGGCCGCATGCGCGCCGATGCTCATCAGTGCAGCGCAGGCGAGAGAAGTCGCATAAGTGGCAATGCGCGGTCGCCGCGCCGCAAGTGGACTATTTCGCATGAGTGTCGGTGAAGGTCTGAGCGGAGGAAAAGGCGTCGGGGATCGCGCTGCCCAGCAATGCCTGCAAGCCGACGCGTTGTTCGGCGAGCGATTCGCGCAGCGTGGCGACGTCGACACGTTTGGTGAGCGCGGCGCTTTCTGCATCGGTGTAGGCACCGAGCACGAGTTCGTGCTGCGCGTAGGCCGTGGCTGCATGCTGCGCGGCAAGGTCGACATCGGGCAGCGCGGCCTCGGTCTGCTGCAACTGTCGTGTGAGAATCACGCCGTCCGCGCGCAGATGGGCCACATCGGCATAAGCCTGGTTCAGGCGCGATTGATATTCGTCGCGCAGGCGCTGACGCGTCGCTTTCTCGATCGCGACGTTGCCTTGATTGCGGTTGAAGATCGGCAAACTCAGATTGATCTGGAAGCCGCTGGTGTAGATGTTCGAGGTGTCTCGCGCCCGCACGAAACCCACGGAAAGACTCGGAAACTGGCTGAGAATCGCCGCACGGTATTTCTGCTCCTGCGCTTCGTAGCCCGCCTGCAGCGCAATCAGATCCGGACGGCGCTGTGCGAGTTTGGCGAGCGCCGCGTCGAGCGTCGCATCGGGCAATTCGGTCGCGTCTTCGTTGCCGGTGAGCTGCAACTGCACCTCCGGCGAGAGGCCGAGCAGCGCGTTCAGATCGTGATGCGTCTGTTCCGCGGCGCGTTCGGCGTCCGTGTATTGCTTGCGTGCGTCGCTGTAGGCGGTGAGCGCCGCGGTCAGCGTGTCGTCGGTCAGATTGCCGTCGCGGCGCGCTTCGGCCATGCGTTCGTAGCGCGTGCGCGCGAGGTCGCGCTGCTGTTGCAGCAGCGGCAGCGTGTCCTGCTGGAAGCGCGTCTTGATGAACAACTGCCGCGCCTGGGCGACGATCTGCCATTCCTGCCACAGCAGGCCGAGATCGGTTTTGGCGACCGTCGCGTCGGCGGATTGCTTGTTGGCGCTGCGCAGTACGATCGCCATCACGTCGATGCTCAGGCCGTAATTGAACGCGCGTGTCGCGCCGGCTGCGCCCGGATAATCGCTCGATACGCTCAGTTGCGGGTCGGGCAACAGTCCGGCTGAATAGGCCTGCGCCCGGGCGATGCCGAGATCGTCGCGTGCCAGCTTCAGGTCGGGATTGTTCGCCACTGCAAGCATCGCGACTTCGTCGATGTCGAGCCCGTCGGACGGATCGAAGCGATGCGCCGCCAGTTCAGGCAGCGGCATGGTGGACGGATCGATCTGGATGCGCTCGAGCGAGCGGGCCGAGGTCGACGTATCCTGCGGTGCGAGTGGCTCGCGGTGATACCACGAGCACCCGCCGAGCAGCATCGCGCAGATCGGCACGAGCACGCGCAACCGTGCGGCTGCGGCGGCGTTGAAAACGGGCAAAATCCGGCTCCTGAACAATAGATGGGGCAGCCGCGAGCGGATGTCGCAGAACAGGTGCCGATTCTGCTGATATGGAGCTTAAGGAACGCTTAACGGACATTAAGCGTCCCCTAAGCCTCCCTTCAGCGTCACCTAAGCGTCCGATAAGGAGCGCATAAGGAAGCGTTAAGCTAACGGGCCGGACAATGCGGGCAAACTGGAGAGAGGAGAGGCCATGCGTCTGCTACTGGTCGAAGACGACGACATGATTGCGGAGACGGTGTTGGGCGCGATGCGCCGCTCGGGCTACGCGATCGACTGGGCCGAAGACGGCCGTGCGGCGGAGCTGTCGCTGGGCAACGGCGTGTACGACCTCGTGCTGCTCGATCTCGGCCTGCCGAAGAAGGACGGCATCGACGTGCTCAATACCTACCGCAAGAGCGGAGGCGCCGCGCCGGTGATCATCCTGACCGCACGCGACGCGGTCGACGAGCGGATTCGCGGCCTCGATGCGGGCGCCGACGATTATCTGATCAAACCATTCGACCTCGACGAACTGGCCGCGCGGGTGCGCGCGCTCTTGCGGCGGCGCACCGGGCAGAAGCAGCCCGTCTATGCGCACGGCGAGCTCACGCTCGATCCCGCGGCGCACGAAGTCACCAAAGGCGGCGAACTGCTGCCGCTCGTGCCGCGCGAGTTCGCCCTGCTGCAGGCGTTGATCGAAGAGCCCACGCGCGTGTTCACCAAGCCTGAGCTGGAAGAGAAGCTATACGGCTGGGGCGAGGAGGTGGGCAGCAACACCATCGAAGTGCATGTACACAGCTTGCGGCGCAAGATCGGCGCGGAGCAGGTCGTGACCGTGCGCGGCGTGGGCTACCGTCTGAAGAGGTGCTGATGACGTCGATTCGCCGCTGGCTGCTGGGCTGGCTGATTTTCGGGCTGGCCGCGGCCTCGGGCGTGGCCGGCTTCGGCATCT
Organism: Paraburkholderia sp. GAS32; assembly: GCF_050434225.1. Taxonomy (NCBI): domain Bacteria; kingdom Pseudomonadati; phylum Pseudomonadota; class Betaproteobacteria; order Burkholderiales; family Burkholderiaceae; genus Paraburkholderia; species Paraburkholderia sp. GAS32. Next base: position 6,708 of record NZ_JBNPVS010000027.1, read on the forward strand.
TTCACACCGCGCGCGAAGAAGCGGGCGAACTGTTCGACTACGAACTGCATACCGTGGCGCTGTCGTTGCCGTCGAATCTGGCCGGTGCGGGCGACGGCGAGCATAGCAATCCCGACCTGGGCGATCTGGCCGACGACCGGGTCGTGATCGAAATCTGGGACCGGTCCGGCAAGCTCATCTATCACTCGATGCAGGCGCCGGTGTTCTCGCGTTTGCCTGCGGGTTTCAGCACGGTCGAGCGCGGCGAGAGTCACTGGCGCGCGTTCGGGTTGGAACAGCGTGACCGTTATATCCAGGTTGCGCAACCGATCTCCGTGCGCGAGGACCTTGCGCTGACTCTGGCGCTGCATACGCTCTGGCCGCTCGGCCTGCTGGTGCCGGTGACGATCGTGCTGGTGCTGCTGGTGGTGGCAAGGGGGCTGGCGCCGATCGGCGGGCTGACGCGCGCGCTGACGACCCGTTCGCTCGATTCGCTGGAACCGTTGCATCTGGACGGCAGCGTGCCGGTCGAAATCAAGCCGCTGGTACAAGCGCTCAACGATCTGCTGCAACGTCTGAACGTTGCTTCGCAGGCGCAGCGCACGTTTATCGCCGATGCCGCGCATGAGTTGCGCTCGCCGCTTGCGGCGCTGAAGCTGCAATTGCAGGCGGCTTCCCGTGACGGCTCGCTAAAGGGCGAGGGGCAAACGCTGGAGCGCGTCGAGGGGCGGGTCAACCGGATCATTCACCTGGTGCAGCAATTGTTGACGTTGGCGCGTGAGGACGCGCATCCGGTGACGTCGATGGTGCCGGTGAGTTTGCGCCGGATCGGCGAGCAGGTCGTCGGCGATTTTTCGCTGCTCGCGGAGACGAAGGAGATCGATCTCGGGCTTGTGTGTGAAGACGCTCGAGCGAACTACGATGTCTATACGGCGCTGGCTGAGCCGCATGGGATGAGTGTTCTGTTGGGCAACCTGATCAACAATGCGATCCGGCATACGCCGCGGGGTGGGCGTGTCGACGTGATTCTGAAACGGTCGGGCGAGCGGGTGGGATTTGATGTCGTGGACAGCGGGTCCGGGATACCGGAGGCTGAGATCGAACGGGTTTTCGACCGGTTTTATCGAGGGCAAGAGGCGAAGGGCGAGGGCAGCGGACTTGGATTGGCGATTGTGGCGCGGATCGCCGCACGGCATCAACTGCGGCTTTCCCTGCGCAACAACACCGGCCGGCCCGGCTTGTGCGTGTCGGTTTTTGGCCTGACGGCGGTTGAGGTTGCGGCGCCTGTGGCGGTTAGAAGCTGACCGTTCGCCACGGCTGGCCCACGGCGCCGCGCGGCCTCTCACGAGCATGTTTCAACACGCTGCTACAATCTTGTCTTTCTCGATTGATTGTGCGCTATGGGTTTCGAACAACTCGCTGAATTGAAGAAGCAACTGGCTGCGGCACGCGCCGAAGCTGCGCCTGCGGCCAAGCCGGTCGCCAAGCCCGGTGCGAAGCCTGCGCGCAAGCCGTCGCCGCCGCGTCGTGCCGCGCCTGGTCACAAGCCAGCGACCGACGCCAAGCCGGCGGCTGACGCCAGGCCCGCGGCCGACGCGAAGCCGGTGGACCCGGTGGTGAAATCGATCGGGAGACTGCAAAAGCGCTTCCCGAATGTTTTCCCGAAGAATCCGGCGCCCAAGCTGCCGCTGAAGGTCGGCATCTTCGAGGATCTCGTGGTTCACGCGAAGGAGCTGTCGCTGAGCGAAGCCGAGTTGCGCGACGCGATCAAGACCTGGTGCCGTGGCAGCCGCTACTGGAAATGCCTGGTTGAAGGCGCCGCGCGCGTCGATCTGACGGGTGGCGAAGCAGGCAAGGTGACGGCCCAGGAAGCGGCCGGCGCGCAGCGTCTGCAGGCGCATCGTGCGGGTCGGGGCGCGGCGAAAGCTGCGGCTTCGTCGGCTGACGCGTCCGCCAATGCTTCTGCTGCATCGGTCGTTTCGGTCGTTTCGGTTGATGATGCGGCGCAAGCAGCGGCCACCCCGCAAGCCGAGGCGGAGAGCCAGCCGCAGGCTGCATCGCCGGACACCCCCGCCGCTGAATCGACAACGCCGCCGGCAGCACCGTCGGCCACTGCCGAAGCGTAAATAAGGCCGGCCGCCCCGTTAAGGGGCGCTGCCTTGTGCCGCCAGCCGGACCCGCACGAAGCCGACGTGCTCGCGCAGCACGTAGAACGCGTCGGCGTATGCCAACGGCATACGCAAGCGGTTAAGCGACACCTCGATTTGATCGAGCTCCGCGAAAAGCTGCTTGCGCTCCTCCTCGGTCGAGTCGGCGAGCGCGCCGCGCTCGATCGCAATCAGCGCACCGTAATAGCGATAGATGCGCGAGCGCACGCGCCAGCGGTACAGCGCCGGGATCAGCCGCATCGCCGGAAACAGCAGCACTGCCATCGGCAGCAGCAGAACGAGCGTGCGGTCGCCAATGCTCGCGAGCCAGAACGGCAGCGCGCGGTACAGAAAACTCTTGCCGGTCTTGTAGTAGCGCTGGGCGTCTTCGCTGATCTGATATTCATGGGCAACCGGGCTCGGGAACTCCCCCGCGTGCTGCAACAGCCCTGGCATGCCATGCACCTCCTGCGCGGCCTCGATCAATAAGTCGGAAATGGCCGGATGCAAATTGCTCCGGGCCACGAGTTCGGCCGTTGGACTGATCAGATGAATGGTGTCGGGCGGAATTCTGCGCTTGAGATCCAGCACGCCGGGCGGTAGGTCGAGCTCCTCGAGATAGGGAAAGAGGCGCGTATAGGCGGTGGCTTCGTCGAAATTCATCGCGGAGATGCCGGGCACTTTCAGGAGCCGCAGCATCAAGCCGCGCGTGGCCGAGTCGCCGTTCAGGATCGCCGCGTCAACATCGCCCGCCACGAGTTGCGTGGCGGCCTGCATGCCGTCGCTCGGCACCAGCACGGTGTCACCGCCCGGTCTGATGCCATTTGCTTCCAGCAGTTTGAGCGAGAGGAGGCGCGTGCCGCTGCCTTCGCGGCCGATTGCAATCCGTTTGCCTTCCAGTTCTGAAAGCTCGCTGATACCCGTGCCGCGATAGAACACCACCACCGGAATATAGAAAACGCTGCCGAGCGACATCAGCGATGACGTGTCGAGCCCGTCGGCCACGCCCCCTTGCACGAGCGCGAGATCGACATGCTGTTTCGGGTCGAGCAGACGATGCAGGTTCTGCACCGAGCCGTCGGATTCCAGCACCTTCAGCGTGATGCCGTTGCGGGCGAGGATCTTCTTGTACTGATCCGCGGTGACGAGGAACGAACTGTCGTGCGGGCCCGCGCTCATCGTGATGGTTTTCGGCGGCGCCGGATCGACCAGCCAGACGATCAGCGTGACCATCAGCACGAAAAGCGCTGCCACGATGACGTAAGGCAGGGTGTGATCGCGCCACTCCACATGCGAATGATCGCCGGGTAAGTGCGGGAGACGCGGGCGATGCGCTTTCATGGGCACTCCATGCCGATAGCCGGAATGAGGCATTGTCCACTGTCTGCAGCATATAGGCGAAATGTTCGGCATAACCGGCGCCTTGCCGGCCAGGACACGCGATAGGCCATGGCATAATCCACGACAGCTTCTAATCGTGTCGCCGGGCGCATCTTGAGTCGTTTCCATCGGAAGATCGGCAGTTGGCTGGGATTGTTTGCGATCCTGATGGCCACGCTCGCGCCAACGATCTCGCATTCGCTCGCCGCACGCAACGGCGGTGAAGCCGGAATGGAAGGCGAGCATTGCTCGATGCCTTCGATGGCTTCCATGCCGGGAATGGACGCCATGTCCTCGATGCCCTCCATGCAGGATCAGGCATCGGACGACCCCGGCAGCAAACACGCTCAACACGCTGCCATGTCCGACGGCGACGCCTGCGGCTATTGCAGTCTGCTCGCCCACATGCCGGCGGTGCCCAGTGTCGAGGCGCTGTTCTTTGTCACCGTCCGTGCTGTCCAGCACACCGTCGCGACCCGCTTCGAGCGGCTTCGCCGCGTCGAACCGCTCACCTTCGCGCAGCCTCGCGCTCCTCCGTTCCCATCCTGATTCGAGTCATACCGTTGCGATGCCATGACCGCATCGCGATGCCGCCGCACGTCCGTCTGTCGAGGCGTGTGCCGGCATTGTCACAACCTATGAACAGGATGAACCATGCAAACCCAGACAACGCGCAGCGCGATACCGCTGCGCGCGGCGTCGCTCGTTGCGGCTACCGCCGGCGTATTTCTCTTCGCTCCTTCACTCGCCAGTGCTCACGCGATTGCGGGTAATCGCATCTTTCCGGCGACGATGGCCGTCGACGATCCCGGTGTCGGCGACGAAGCCAACCTCGAATACGGCCACCAGCGCGTACCGGGCGACGCCGGCGATCAAAGCATCAATACCTTCGACTTCGAGTACGACAAGCTGATCACGCCGCGGCTGGCGGTGTCGGTAGACGGCACGTACGCGATGCAAAACAATCCAAAGGCGCGCGGTTTCGACAACTTCGGCGTCGGTTTGAAGTACCTGCTGTACGTCAACGATGAACACGAATTCATGACCTCGGTCGGTGTGAACGCCGAACTTGGCGGCACGGGAAGCCGCGCGATCGCGAGCAACTTTTCGACGATCTCGCCGACGATTTTCGCCGGCAAGGGTATGGGCGATCTTCCGGCATCGCTCGCTTATCTGCGGCCGATCGCGATCACGGGTGAAGCCGGCCCGGCACTGACCACCGGTGCGGGGCAGCCGAACGCGTTCAACTACGGCTTCACGGTGCAATACAGCCTGCCGTATCTGCAGCAGCACGTGCATGACATCGGCTTGCCGCAACCATTGGCGAACGTGATTCCGCTGGTGGAAATTCCGCTCTCGAGAAGCCAGGGCCAGACAACCGGCACGGTCAATCCGGGCTTCATCTGGATCAACCGTTATGGCCAGTTCGGCGTTGAAGCGCAAATCCCGATCAACCACGCAAGCGGCTCGCATGTGGGCATTCTGGTTCAGGCGCATATCTTCTTCGACGATGTCGCGCCGACCACGATCGGCAAACCTCTTTTCCAGTAACGCATCAACACCATAACGCAGGAGCACGCGATGAAAAACGATCGATATGACTGGCTGCGCGCCGCGGTGAAGGTGCCGTTGCTGATTGCCGGGTTCGCGTTCGCGAGCGCCGCTTTCGCCCATGTATTTCCGCAGAAGCAAGAGCCGGGCGCGGGCGCGACGGTGGCGTCGCCCGCTCAGGTGCGCGTGATATTCGACGGGCCGCTCGAGCCGTCATTCAGTTCGTTGACGGTGACCGACGCGAGCGGCAAGCAGGTCAACACGGAAAAATCCGCGGTCGACACGCATCAGGCGGCGGTGATGGCGGTGCCGCTGCCGCCGCTAGCGGCGGGCCACTACACAGTGCACTGGGTGGCGGTGGCCTCCGACGGGCATCGCACGCATGGCGACTATGCATTCAACGTGAAGTAGCGCTGAAACCGTGCCGCGCCGCGTCATCGCAAGAATGATGGCGCGGCGTGTCCAATCTCGCCGGGGATCGGATGCGCGGGAAAAGTACTATCATCGAATGCAGGCTTCAAGCGCCTGGCTGTGCAACGCAGCCGGCCCAGGCCTCCCGGGAGAGAACCCATGGCGGAGTTTGTTAAGGCGCTCCTCGGCGAGGAAAACGGCCATCAGCGCCGGCAGATCGGATGGCTCTACGCGTTACTACTTACTTTCAATATCGCGGCGTGGGTGGCGGCCTTTGTGGCGTTCCGCGGTTATCCGCTGCTGATGGGCTCCTGCCTGCTGGCTTACTCGTTTGGTCTGAGGCATGCGGTGGACGCGGATCATATCGCGGCCATCGACAACGTGACGCGCAAGCTGATGCAGTCCGGCCAGCGTCCGGTGACGGTCGGGCTGATGTTCTCGCTTGGACACGCCACCATTGTCGTTCTCGCGACCATCGGCATTGCGGCGACCGCCATGGCGTTGCAAAGCCGGATGAGTGGTTTCAAGGAAACCGGCGCCATGATCGGCACACTGGTGTCGACGTTCTTCCTGTTCGCCATCGCGCTTCTGAATCTGATCGTGCTGCGCTCGGTGCTGCGCGCTTTTCGGCGCGTCCGCCGAGGCGAGCCTTACGTCGATGAATATCTCGACATGCTGCTCGCCGATCGCGGCTTTCTCGCGCGTATTTTCCGGCCGTTGTTCCGCCTGATCAGCCAGAGCTGGCACATGTACCCACTCGGCTTTCTGTTCGGGCTGGGTTTCGATACCGCAACGGAAGTCGGGCTGCTCGGCATATCCGCCGCCGGCGCCGCGCAAGGCATGTCGATCTGGTCGATCCTGGTGTTTCCGGTGCTGTTCATGGCCGGCATGACGCTGATCGACACGACCGACAGCATCCTGATGCTGGGCGCCTATGGATGGGCCTTCGTGAAGCCGGTCCGCAAGCTCTACTACAACGTCACCATCACGACAATCTCGGTGCTCGTCGCGCTTCTTGTCGGCGGCATAGAGGGCCTCGGATTACTCGCGGACAGGCTGCATCTGAATGGCGGATTCTGGCAGGCGGTGGGCAGTCTGAATGAGAACTTCGGCATGATCGGCTACGCGATCATCGGCGTATTTCTGGCGAGCTGGTTATTGTCGGTCGCGGTTTACAAATGGATGCGATTCGAAGAACTCGAGATCCGCTCATGAGCGTTGCGGCATATCAACGATTGCGATTGATGGCGCTTACGCGGCAATGACCTGAACCCGTAAGGGCTATCGTCAGAGAATTTCAACAAGCGCGCCGCTCGAATCCTTATCGACCCAATACGCTGCGCGATGTTTAGTGAGTTAGTTACGGAAATTGGGTTATTTCGTATCGCTGAACTATACTCAAAAAAGTTTTTCGGGCTCATCACGGTGGGCACCTATCCCCAACAATACATGCAGCAAATCCGATCCTTTTAACCGCATCGGGCGGAACCGTTATCGATCGATTGCTGGACACGTGACTGCCGTGCGGCACTCGCCACGTATCTTTGCCTGACCTGAAAAGAACGTGGTTCGCAGTGGAGACACTCATCATGGCAGAAGCAGACAACGTCCCCTATGGGCGCAAGACTCAGCACGCGCCGGCTCTCAAGGAAGTGCACATCATCTGGATTACCGCCGGCCTCGGCTGCGACGGCGATTCGGTATCAATTACCGCGGCGACTCAGCCGAGCATCGAGGACGTGATTCTCGGTGCGATTCCCGGCCTACCGAAGGTGCATTTGCATAATCCCGTACTGGCGTATGAAAACGGCGACGAGTTTCTCAAGCCGTTTCACCAGGCCGCGCGTGGCGAGCTTGAGAACTTCGTGCTGGTAATGGAAGGGTCGATTCCAAACGAACGTATCAATCGCGAAGGATATTGGGCCGCATTGGGCACCGACCCCGATACGCAGGAACCGATCACGATTCCGCAATGGCTCGACCGGCTTGCGCCGCGCGCGCTGGCGGTGGTCGGCGCGGGCACCTGCGCGACCTACGGCGGCATTCACGCGATGGAAGGCAATCCGACCGGCTGCATGGGTCTCGCCGACTATCTGGGCTGGGACTGGAAATCGAAAGCGGGCCTGCCGATCGTCAACGTGCCGGGCTGTCCGGTGCAGCCGGACAACTTCATGGAGACGCTGCTCTACCTGCTCTATCAACTGGCGGGTCTCGCGCCGATGATTCCGCTCGACGAGGCACTGCGGCCGAAGTGGTTGTTTACGCGCACCGTTCACGACGGTTGCGATCGCGCGGGCTCCTACGAACAGGCGATCTTCGCCACCGAATACGGCAGCCCGAATTGCATCGTCAAGCTGGGCTGCTGGGGGCCGGTCGTGCAGTGCAACGTCCCCAAACGCGGCTGGATGGCCGGCATTGGCGGCTGTCCGAATGTGGGAGGCATCTGCATTGGTTGCACGATGCCAGGCTTTCCCGACAAGTTCATGCCGTTCATGGATGAGCCGCCGGGAGCGGTGCTGTCGTCGAATCTCATCAAGAGTTATGGGCCGCTGATTCGCAGTCTGCGCAAGCTGACCAACAACACGCTCAACGACGAGCCGAAATGGCGTCACAACGGTTCGAAACTCACTACCGGCTACCGTCGCTGATCTGGCGGCGTAGTTGGCGGAATTCGACTTGTCAGCAGGGAGAAGGTCATGGCCGTTAGTACCGCACCTGAAGCGACCACCAGTACCCAGGCAGCGCCGGGCAAGCTGGTCGACATGAACTGGGATCCGATTACGCGGATCGTCGGCAGTCTGGGGATTTACACCAAGATCGATTTTGCGAACCGCCGTGTGGCGGAGTGCTACAGCACGTCGTCGATCTTTCGTGGCTACAGCATTTTCATGAAGGGCAAAGACCCGCGCGACGCGCATTTCATCACGAGCCGCATCTGTGGGATCTGCGGCGATAATCACGCGACTTGTTCCGTGTACGCGCAGAACATGGCATACGGTGTGAAGCCACCGGCGATCGCCGAATGGATCGTCAATCTGGGTGAAGCGGCCGAATACATGTTCGACCACAACATCTTCCAGGACAACCTGGTGGGCGTGGATTTCTGCGAGAGGATGGTCAAGGAGACCAATCCCGGCGTGTGGGACAAGGCGCAGAAAACACCCGCGCCGCACGCGGACAAGCACGGCTATAAAACCATCGCGGACATCATGACTGCGCTCAATCCGTTCACCGGCGAGTTCTATCGCGAGACGTTGATGGTTAGCCGCTATACGCGCGAGATGTTCTGCCTGATGGAAGGACGTCACGTGCATCCGTCGACGCTTTATCCGGGTGGTGTGGGCACAGTACCGACCATTCAGTTGTTCACGGATTACATCACGCGCTTGATGAAGTACGTCGAGTTCATGAAGAAAGTCGTGCCGTTGCATGACGATCTGTTCGACTTCTTCTATGAAGCGCTACCGGGTTACGAAGAGGTCGGCCGCCGTCGCGTTCTGCTCGGGTGCTGGGGGTCTTTCCAGGACCCGAACGTGTGCGACTACAACTACAACACGATGACGCAATGGGGCCGCGGCATGTTCGTCACGCCCGGCGTGGTGGTGGACGGCGAACTGGTGACGACCGATCTCGTCGATATCAACCTGAATATCCGCATCCTGCTGGGCAGTTCCTATTACGACGACTGGGATCACGAAGAGACCTTTGTCAAGAACGATCCGCTCGGCAATCCGGTGGACCGTAAGCATCCGTGGAATCAGACCACGCTGCCGCATCCGCAGAAGCGGAAATTCGACGGCAACTACACGTGGGTGATGTCGCCGCGCTGGCTCGACAAGCGCACCGGCGATCACCTTGCGCTCGATACCGGCGGTGGACCGATCGCGCGCTTGTGGGCCACCGCGTTGGCGGGGCTGGTCGATATCGGGTATATCAAGGCGACTGGTCACAGCGTGAAGATCTACTTGCCGAAGACCGCGCTCAAGCCCGAAGTCGAATTCGAATGGAAGATTCCGAAGTGGAGCAACGCGATCGAACGCGATCGTGCCCGCACCTATTTTCAGGCGTATTCAGCGGCTGCGGCCTTGTACTTTGCCGAGCAGGCGCTGGCCGAGTTGCACGCGGGACGCACTCGCACGTTCAGCGACTTCACGGTGCCGGAAGAGAGCATCGGTTGCGGTTTCCACGAAGCGGTGCGCGGCGTGCTCTCGCACCACCTCGTGATCCGCGACGGCAAGATCGCCAACTATCACCCGTATCCGCCCACGCCGTGGAATGCCAATCCACGAGATATCTACGGTACGCCCGGACCGTATGAAGACGCGGTGCAGAATACGCCGATCTTCGAAGAGAACGGACCGGACAAGTTTAAGGGCATCGACATCATGCGCGCGGTGCGCAGCTTCGACCCGTGCCTGCCGTGCGGCGTTCATATGTACGTCGGCAATGGCAAGACGATCGATACGTCGCACTCGCCGACCTTTGGTGTGATGCAGGGAGCGCACACGTGAGCAACGAGAGCGCGGTCGTCGCCCAGCAACGCCGCATCGACGAATTGATTGCGGCGCTGGAAGCGCTTGAGGATCCGCGCGCGCGTGAGCCTGCCAAAGAACTGCTGCAGGTCGTTCTCGATCTGCATACGAACGGGCTCGCACGGCTGATGGAGATCGTGTCGGAGGCGGGCGTGATGGACGTCGCCATGATCGAAGCGTTCGAGCGCGACGCCGGCGTGTCGGCGTTGCTGCTGTTGCACGGCCTGCATCCGCAGGACCTACCGACGCGCGTGTCGCGTGCGGTCGAAAAGATGCGGCCGTTGCTTGGCGTACAGGGCATCCAGATCGAGTTGCTCGACGCGGCGGAAGAGGCCGTGCGTGTGCGCGTGGCCGGCCGGCTGCAGGGCAAGCACAACTCAGTAGGCGAATTGCAGCAGGAAATCGAACGCTCGATTTTCGAAGCGGCGCCGGAAGCGATGCGCGTCGAGATCGCAGGTCTGCCGGACGTCAATGTGCATGAACTGCGCTTTGTGCCGCATCACGCCGAGTCGGTGAATGACGTAACAAAGGATGTGGCAAATGAGGTAGCAAGCCGGACCGAGGCCGGCGCTCAATGACGCCCGCCGCACCGACACGCGGCTGGGTCGCGCGGCTGCGCCAATTCGTGCGAAAAGCCGACGACATCCAGTGCGAGTTGTGCGGCCTGCCGCTTCTATCCGATCATCCGCATCTGTTCGAAACCGCCAAACGGCAGCTCTTTTGCTGTTGCCGCGCGTGCGCGCTGCTGTTCGGCAGTCAGCAGAATGCGCGCTATCGTCCGGTGCCGCGCGACGCGCACTATCTCGGCGGCTTTCGCATGAGCGATGCGCAATGGGACGCGCTGGCGATTCCCATCGATATCGCTTTCTTCTTTCATGACAGCGCGGCGCAACGCGTCGTGGCGCTGTATCCCGGACCGGCCGGCGGCACGCAATCGCTACTGGAATTGCAGGCGTGGGATGAGCTGGTCGCGGAAAATCCGTTGCTCGCGCAACTGCAACCCGACGTCGAAGCGCTGCTGGTCAACCGCAGCGAAGGCGCGCGCGATTATTACCGTGTGCCGATCGACCAGTGTTACGCGCTAACCGGCGTGATCCGCGCGCGTTGGCGCGGACTGTCCGGCGGCAGGGAGGCGTGGGATTCGATTCATCGATTCTTCGCCGCGCTGAAGACCCATGGCCGGGTACCGGAGGGCTTGCTCCATGCCTGATCTCGGGTTCACTGTCGAGTCGGCGGAAGTCGTGCCGTTCGCCGCAGCACCGCTGCTAACGTTCAGGCTGCGTATCGCCAATACGCCGGCGCAGGAAGAGATCGCCAGCATCACGTTGCAATGCCAGATCCAGATCGAAGCGACGCAGCGCCGCTACGCGCCCGCCGAGCAGTACGGACTCGAAGACCTGTTCGGTTCGCCGCCGCGTTGGGGCGAGACGCTGCGTACGCTGCTATGGGCGCATACGTCGATAGTCGCGCCACCGTTTGCCGGCGAATGCACGCTCGATTTGCCGGTGCCATGCAGCTACGACTTCAATGTGGCCGCAACCAAATATTTTCACGGCCTTGAAGAAGGCGAGATTCCGCTGATGCTGCAATTCAGCGGCACGGTGTTCTATCGCGAAGACGACGGCGCGTTGCAGGCCGCGCCGATTCCCTGGCACAAGGAAGCGGCGTACCGGCTACCCGTTGCGCTATGGCGCGACATGATGACCCGCTACTACCCGAACGGCGCCTGGCTGTGTTTGCACCGGGATGTGTTCGATCGCCTCTCGCGTTACAAAAGCAGGCGGGGTCTCACGAGCTGGGAGCAGGCGGTGGCGAGCCTGCTTGACGGCGTCGAGGAGGACATATCGTGAATGCGGTCGAGAGCGTGGTTCAGGCGGTGCTGTACGAAGGCTACATGTTGTATCCGTACCGGCCGACCTCGGTAAAGAACCGGCAGCGCTGGACCTTCGGCGGCGTGTATCCACGCGACTATGCCGAGGCGTCGGGTAGCGATCCGTGGGTGACGCAAACCGAGTGTCTGCTGCGCGGCGACAAGCACACCCGCGTGGCCGTGCGGCCCGGTTTTCTGCAGGTGATCGAGCGAATGGTGCTCGACGTGGACGAGGGTTCCGCCGCGCGGCCGGAGTCGGGTGAGCCGGCCTGGCGCACCGTGCCTGTGCTCGATATCGACGAGCGGCGCTACACCGCATGGCAGGAAGCGGCAGAGCGGCACATCGCCGTACCGGTTCTGGTGATGGGCGAACTGCTTGACGCACCGCTGCAGATCGCGTTTTCGTTCGACGCCGCCAGCGATCTCGAACCGCTCGCGGACAGGCAAGGCACGCTGCGTGGCGCTCTGCGCCGTATCCGCGCTTCGCTGCAAGGCCACGTCGAATTGAGCGCCGCGAGTGTGGCCGCCGGGGTTTATCGTTTGACGGTGCGCATCGTCAACGAGACACCGCTCGACAATGCCCACGGCTTGAAGCGCGATGCGGCTTCGCTGTACGCGCTGGTGTCCTGTCATACGGTGCTGACCATCGCGGGCGGCACTTGGATTTCTTCTATCGATCCGCCCACGGAGCTGGCCGCGGCCGCCGCCGCGAGCCGCAATATCGGCGTGTGGCCAGTTCTCGTGGGTGACGAACAACAGCCCGACACGATGCTCGCCTCGCCGATCATTCTCTACGACTTCCCGCAGATTGCGCCTGAAAGTGCCGGCGATCTATTCGACTCCACGGAGATCGACGAAATCCTCACGCTGCGTATTCTCACCATGACCGACGACGAAAAGCGCGAAATGATCGCCACGGACGAGCGCGCGCGTGCCTTGCTTGCACGTACCGAAAGTCTCGGTGCCGAGCAGATGGAGAAGCTGCATGGCACGTTGCGGCAGGTGCGCGCACTCGACGGGGCAAGTGTCGGCGGATTTTCACCGCTGGAAACGCCCGCCATGCCGGTGTCGCCATGGGCGGAACTCGACGCGCGGCCGCATCTGGCCTGCGTGCGGGTGGCGGGCGTCGAGATCCGGATCGGCGATCAGGTGCGCTTGCGCCCACGCGGTCGCGCGGACATCTTCGATATCGCGCTGAGCGGCATGGTTGCCACGATCGAATCGATCGAGCGCGATTTCGACGATCACGTGCACGTTGCCGTGACGGTCGACGACGACCCTGGCAAAGACTTCGGCCTGCAGCGCATGCCCGGACATCGCTTCTTCTTCGGCCCGGACGAGATCGAGCCGCTGGTCAATGGGGCCAGCCCGTCCAGGCCATTCGGCCCGTCCAGTCACGCCAGTCGTAAAGGAGGGCACGCATGAGCGCGATTCTGGTGGCGGGCATCGGCAATGTGTTTCTCGGCGACGATGGTTTCGGCGTCGAAGTGGTGCGCCGTCTGCGGGAGAAACTTAGTGCCGGGGAGTTGCCGGCGTTCGCTGACGGCGTGAGCGTGGCGGACTTCGGCATTCGCGGCATCGATCTCTGCTATGCGCTGCTCGACGGCGTGGACAGCGCAATTCTGATCGACACGGCGCAGCGCGGCGGTGCGCCGGGCACGCTCTATGTGATCGAGCCGTCCGTTGAAGAGGCCGTCGGCGATGAACCCGGCGATCCGTATGCGGTGCCGATCCTGATGTCGCCGCACGAAATGGATCCGGCCAAAGTGCTGCAAACGGTACGGATGCTGGGCGGTGGCTGCGAGGACATTGTCGTGCTCGGTTGCGAGCCGCAAGACTTCGGGTTCGAGGATGGCGAGGAAGGCAGGATGGGGTTGAGCGGCACGGTGGCGGCGGTGGTCGAGCAGGCGGTCGAACTCGCTGTGACGCTTGTGATGGCAAGGATGGAGCGGTTGTCCGCACGGGTCGCTTGAGCGAACGGGCAGCCGGGCGGTTGAGTGGGCGTCCGCGCGCGCTGATGGATGGAGCGACTAAGCGGTGGGCCGTCACGGATACGGTGTGAAATAACTGAAGTGGGAGGCGTCATGAAAGGCTTTCTGAAGTACCTCTTGTTGCCGGCGTTGGTGCTCGGCGTGATCGCGAATATGAAGGACATCAAGCGCTATATCCGTATCCGCAACATGTAGGCGACAACAGTCAGGGAGGTGGCCATGAGCACGCAAACACAACCTGCCGGACAGTCTTCACCTCCACTCCCGGCGGTCCACGGACCGCTCGGCGAGGAAATCCGTGTGCGCGGACTGGTGCAAGGCGTCGGTTTTCGCCCGACCGTATGGCGGCTTGCGCATGCGTGCGGCGTGGTCGGCGACGTGCGCAACGATAGCGACGGCGTGCTGATTCATGCGTGGGGCGATGCGTGGACGCTGCAGCGCTTCATCGAAAGCCTGAGCGCGGAGTGTCCGCCGCTCGCACGCATTGACGCGATCGAGCGGCATCAACTGAGTGAAGCGGCCCAGGGCAGCGATTTCCGCATCGTGGCAAGCGAGACCGGCCATGTGCAGACCGGTGTCACGCCTGACGCAGTGATCTGCGCGGACTGTGCCGCCGAGATCGCCGATTCGGCGAATCGCCGTTACCGTTATCCGTTTACGAACTGCACGCATTGCGGGCCACGTCTTTCGATCGTTCAGGCCATACCCTACGATCGCGCCAACACAACCATGGCCGCGTTCGACCTGTGCGAAGCGTGCCGCGCCGAGTATGAGAATCCCGCCGACCGGCGCTTTCACGCGCAACCGGTCGCGTGTCCTGTATGCGGCCCGCGTGCCTGGCTGGAAAGCCGGCACGGCGCACGGGCTGACGGCGACGATCCCTGTCGTGCGGCAAGCCTGCTGTTGCGGCATGGTTCGATCGTCGCGATCAAAGGGCTGGGCGGCTTTCAGCTTGCCTGCGACGCTTGCGATGAGGCCGCGGTCGCCCGTCTGCGTCAATTGAAACGGCGCGAGCGCAAACCGTTCGCGTTGATGGCGCGCGATCTGCAGGCCGTACGCCGCTATTGCAAACCCGACGAGACGGAACTCGCGTTGCTGCATAGCGCGGCCGGACCCATCGTCATCCTGCGTGCCGACGGCGCGGAGTGCGTTGCACCTGGCGTCGCGCCGGGTGTGGGTACGCTCGGTTTCATGCTGCCGTCCACGCCGTTGCATCGTTTGCTGATGGAGTCGATCGACACGGCACTCGTGATGACGAGCGGCAACACGAGCGACGAGCCGCCGTGCATCGATAACGCCGATGCCCGAGCACGTCTCGGCCGCATTGCCGATGTCTTCCTGATGCACGATCGCGATATCGCACGCCGGGTCGACGATTCGGTGGCCCGCGTGGTGCAGGGCGAACCGCGTGTGTTGCGGCGCGCGCGCGGCTATGCGCCGGCACCGTTGCGGTTGCCGGCGGGTTTCGCCGAAACGCCGGCGGTGCTGGCAATGGGCGGCGAACTCAAGAACACCTTCTGTCTTGCGGGCAATGCACAGGCGATCGTCTCGCACCATCTCGGCGATCTGGAAGACGCGTTGACCTATGCGGACTATCGTCGCTCGGTGGCGCAGTATCTGCGCCTGTTCGAACATGAGCCGCAGGCGGTGGCGCTCGACTTTCATCCCGAGTACCTGTCGCGCAAGATCGGCTATGAACTCGCACAAACGTGGCAGGTCCCGGTGGTCGAAGTGCAGCATCATCACGCGCATCTCGCCGCGTGCATGGCGGAAAACGGCGTGGCGCTCGATGCGCTGCCGATGCTCGGCGTCGCACTCGACGGTCTCGGTTATGGCAACGACGGCACGCTGTGGGGCGGAGAATTCATGCTGGCGGATTACCGCAGTTTCACGCGTCTCGGCATGTTCAAACCCGTTGCGATGCCCGGCGGCACACGCGCGATCGACGAACCGTGGCGCAATGCTTACGCGCATCTGATGGCGGCATTCGATTGGCGCGGCTTCACGCGGCAATACGCTGGGCTCGACGTACAGCAGTTCCTCAGCAGCCGTCCGCGCGACGCGCTCGATACGATGATCGCGCAACGCGTCAATAGTCCACTGGCAAGCTCAGTGGGCCGTCTGTTCGACGCTGTGGCGGCGACACTCGGCGTGTGCCGGGAACGCGTGCTTTACGAAGGGCAGGCGGCTATCGAACTTGAGGCGCTGGTCGATCTGAACGCGCTGCGGAACGACAGCGACGCCCATGCGTACCCGTTTGAAATCATCAGCACCATGCCGGACGGTCTGCGTTGCATCGAGCCGCGGCCGATGTGGGAGACCTTGCTCGACGACCTGTTGCGCGGCACATCCGTGCCGGTCGTCGCGGCGCGGTTTCACAAGGGGCTGGCCATTGCGATCGTCCGAATGGTCGAATGCCTGGCCGACCTGCTGACAGGCCCGGTCGATGCACGCAGTGTGGTGTTGTCTGGTGGTGTTTTCCAGAATCGTATCCTGTTCGAACAGGTAGCCGGGCGGCTCGGCGCTGCGGGTTTTCGGGTGCTGACGCACCGGCAGGTGCCGGCCAACGACGGCGGGTTGTCGCTAGGGCAGGCGGTTGTGGCGGCGGCCCAGGGGCGCGAGGGGTTTTGAATGTGGTGTAGAGGCGGCGTGGAAGTAGCGATGTAGAGCCGGCCGTTCGGAAGTAGCGGTGCAGAGGTCGCTGGGCGGAAGTAGCGGTGCAAAAGTAGCAGCACAAAAGCGGGCTGATGGGAGAACACCATGTGTTTGGGCATCCCGGGACAGATCGTCGAAGTGACCGACGCGGCGAACGATCTCGCGCTCGTCAACGTCGGCGGTGTGCGGCGCGTGATCAACATTGCCTTCGTGATCGGCGAGGGACGGACGGCGAACTCGTGCATCGGCGAATGGGTGCTGGTGCACGTGGGCTTCGCGATGAGCCGGCTCGACGAGCAGGAAGCGGCGCGCACGCTCGCGTTATTGCACGAACTGGGCGTCGCGCAGGGCGAGATGAATGACATCGCCGGGATGGGCGAACTGCGGGACGAACTGCGCGAAGAATTGCGCAGCGCGCCTTAAGCGTCTGATCGGAAGCCAACGGAGGCCGGCATGCCCGAACATGAATCCCTGCAGACGCTGTATCCGTTCCTGCACGGCGCACGCCAGGACGCGGACAAGCTCGACGCGGCGCTGCTCGATTCAGTGCGTCTGAAAGCAAAGGACAGCGTCGACACCAAACAACGCTTCTTCGACGAAAACGGCCCAGTAGTGGTGCGAATTGCTCACGCGCTTGCCGAGATGTACCGCCGCGACGGCAGGCTCTTCACCATGGGCAATGGCGGTTCGAGTTGCGACGCCTCGCATATCGCCGTCGAATTTTTGCATCCGGTGACCACGGGTCGCCCGGCACTCACCGCCATCAACCTCGTGGCTGACACGGCCATGATGACCGCGGTCGGCAACGATGTCGGCTTTAGCCATATTTTCGTGCGGCAGCTGGTGGCGCAAGGCCGGCGTGGCGACGCGCTAATCGGCGTGTCGACCAGCGGAAATTCCGAAAACCTGCTGACTGCCTTTGCGAAAGCGAAAGAGATGGGTCTGCTGACTATCGGATTGTCCGGTCACGATGGCGGACGCATGGCCACCAGTGCCGCTGTCGATCATTGCCTTGTGGTGAGGAGTGACAGCATTCATCGCGTGCAGGAGACCCACGTCGCGATTTATCACATTCTGTGGGACCTCGTGCATACGCTGCTTGCCGACGACCGCGGCGGCCTCGCCGGTTCGGCTGGCCTGGCCAGCTCGGCGGAGGGAGGTGCACCATGAAATACGTCGATGAGTTTCGTGACCCGCACAAAGCGAAAACGCTGGAGAAGGAAATCCGCGCGCTGGTGTCCCGCATCGAGCGTGCCAAACAACGGCCGCTGCAAATCATGGAAGTGTGTGGCGGCCATACGCATACGATTTTCCGCTACGGCATTCAGCAAATGCTGCCCGATACGGTGGAGTTCGTGCATGGCCCAGGTTGTCCGGTGTGTGTGCTGCCGATGGGCCGCGTCGACGATTGCGTCGCGTTAGCCGAGCGTCCGGAGGTGATCTTCACGACCTTTGGTGACGCGATGCGCGTACCCGGTTCGAAGAAGAGCCTGCTGAAAGCGAAAGCCGACGGCGCGGACGTGCGGATGGTCTATTCGCCGCTCGACGCCTTGAAGATCGCGCAACAAAACCCAGACCGGGAGGTGATCTTCTTCGGTCTAGGCTTCGAGACGACCATGCCCAGCACCGCGATGACGGTTCTGCAGGCGCATGCGCAAAAGATCCACAATTTCTCGCTGTTCTGCAATCACATCACGATCATCCCGACCATCAAGGCGATTCTCGATTCGCCCGATTTGCATCTCGACGGCTTTCTTGGCCCGGGGCACGTCAGCATGGTGATCGGCACACGGCCCTATGATTTTATCGCCCGGCACTATCGCAAGCCGATCACGGTGGCGGGATTCGAGCCGCTCGATATATTGCAATCGATGTGGATGGTGTTGCGGCAGATCGAAACAGGGCGCTGCGAGGTGGAGAACCAGTATGGCCGGATCGTGACCGAGGACGGCAATGCGCAGGCTTTGTCGGCGGTGATGCGCGTGTTCGAGACGCGCGAGTTCTTCGAATGGCGCGGACTGGGTTCTATCGATCACTCGGGGGTCAGGGTCCGTGAGACGTTTGCCGCTTTCGACGCGGAGCGCAAGTTCGACGTGCCAAACCTGAAGATCGCGGACCCGAAAGCATGCCAATGCGGTGAGGTGTTGAAGGGCGTGATCAAACCGCATCAGTGCAAAGTGTTCGGCACCGCCTGCACACCGGAGTCTCCGCTCGGCTCGTTGATGGTGTCGAGCGAAGGCGCCTGCGCGGCTTACTACAACTATGGGCGTATCGATACGTCGCGGATCGATGAGCGGCGCGTTGCGCGGCAGAGCGTGAAATCAGCCGACGCGACGGCCCCGGCGTGCCTTGGCGCAAGCGGCGTGGCCGTTATGCCTGATGTGCCTGCGCTGATCGACGATGCAGCCTATGCGTCCACCACGCGAGGCCATTCATGAACGACCGCGTGCCCGATCCTCAGCAGCCGATGGCACCCCGCCGCGTGGCGCACATACGCGACGCTTCCGTCAATCTCGCACATGGCGGCGGTGGCCGCGCGATGCGGGATCTGATCGAAGACGTATTCGTCTCGACCTTCGACAATCCCACGCTCGCGGCGCTGGAAGATCAGGCCGTTTTCGCGCTCGCCGATCTTGCTGCGCATGGAGACCGTCTCGCGTTTACGACCGATAGCTACGTAGTCGATCCATTGTTCTTTCCAGGCGGCGACATCGGCACTCTGGCTGTATCGGGAACGGTCAACGATCTGGCCGTATGCGGTGCAACACCGTTATATCTCTCATGCGCAGTGGTGATCGAAGAAGGCCTTGCCGTCGATATCTTGCGACGTGTTGCCGCGAGCATGCAGCGGGTCGCGCTCGAAGCGGGCGTCGCGATCGTGACGGGCGATACCAAAGTGGTCGAACGCGGCTGCGCGGACAAGCTCTTTATCAACACCGCCGGCATCGGCGTGGTGCGCCGCGACGTGTCGATTTCGGCTCGCAACGCGCGCCCTGGCGACGTTGTGATCGTCAACGGTTATCTCGGCGATCATGGCGCGGCGATTCTGGTCGCGCGCCAGCAACTTGCCCTGGAAGCCGATGTGGAAAGCGATTGTTGTCCCCTCAACGGCCTGATCGCGGCAATGCTCGATGCGTGCCCGCAGATTCACTGTTTGCGCGATGCGACGCGTGGCGGCGTCGCGACTGTGTTGAACGAGTTTGCACAGAGTTCGAACGTGACGATACGGCTGCGCGAAGCGGACCTGCCGTTGCGGGAAGAGGTCAAGGGCGCGTGCGAGATTCTCGGCCTCGACCCACTGTATCTGGCTAACGAAGGCAAGCTGGTGGCCGTCGTGCCCGCCGATGCAGCCGGGCAGGTGCTCGCTGCCATGCGCGCGCATCCGGCGGGGCGCGAGGCGGCGGCAATTGGCACGGTGGAGGTGGGCGAGGTGGGCGCGGGTGGTCTTGTCGTCATGCAGACGGTGTTCGGCGGGCAGCGCATTGTCGACATGCTGGTGGGCGAGCAACTGCCGCGCATCTGCTGATCGCTGGAGGAGTGCGCCATGCATGAGTTGAGCATTGCCAACAGCGTCGTCGAGATTTGTGCGGAACAGGCCAACGGCGCGCGCGTGAGAAGGGTGACGTTGGAGATCGGGCGATTGTCGGCGGTGATGCCGGACGCGATCCGGTTTTGCTTCGACGTCTGCGCGAAGGACACGGCGGTGGAGGGCGCGACCCTGGAAATCATCGAGATGCCTGGGCAGGCACGTTGCCTCGCGTGCGGCGAGACGCTCGACATCGATGTGCCGTTCGGGCAGTGCGAATGCGGGAGCGACAATCTCGAACTGATTTCGGGCCAGCAGTTGAAGATCCGGCAGATGGAGGTGGTGTGATGTGTACGACATGCGGATGCTCGAATACGCAGGGCGCGGCGGTGACCGATCTGGATGCGGAGGAGGCGGCGCAGGCGGAAGCGGAATCGCAATCGCAAGCTACGCGAGAAGGCGCGGTAGTCGGCACGCGTGAACCGTCGTATCGGCGAGTGAGTGGAAATGAGCAGGGCCATGCACACCTGCATCCGCAGATCCACTCGCACGTGCACGGCCAGCCACATTCACACGACTCGCAGCATCCGCACCATCACGAACATGAACATTCGCACGACGGTGTCCTCGCGCATTCACATCCGCATGAGCATTCACATGACGGCGACCACGCGCACGGTCATACCCACACGCATGGTCACCCGCACAACCATGGGAGCGAGCACGTCACGTCAATCACTTTGGAACAGGACATTCTGGCGAAGAATCAATTGCTGGCCGAACGCAATCGCGGCTGGCTGGCGGGGCGATCGATTCTCGCGCTGAATCTGATGAGTTCACCGGGTGCGGGCAAGACTACATTGCTCGAGCGCACGATCCACGATCTTGGCGAGACGTTGCCGCTCACGGTGATCGAAGGCGATCAGGCGACGCTCAACGACGCCGAGCGGATTCGCGCAACGGGAGCACGTGTGGTTCAGATCAACACCGGCACGGGATGTCATCTGGATGCGGAGATGGCGTCGCGAGCACTGACGCAGCTCGATCCGCCGATGCATTCGGTTGTGATGATCGAGAATGTCGGCAACCTGGTGTGTCCCGCGTTGTTCGATCTTGGGGAAGGGGCCAAGGTGTTGATTCTTTCCGTCACGGAAGGCGAGGATAAGCCGATCAAGTATCCGCATATGTTTCGGGCTTGTTCGTTGTTGTTGTTGAACAAGATCGATCTGTTGCCGTATTTGCGGTTTGATGTCGAGCAGTGTATTGGCTATGCCCGGAAGGTCAATCCTGGGATTGAGATTTTGCGGGTGTCGGCGCAGAGCGGTGAAGGAATGGACGCCTGGTATGCGTGGCTTCGGGCGATGCGGTAGGGGTTTTTGTGCCTACGCGGCGCTTTTGTCAGTGTTCCTGGGGCGTTGGCCTTTCCTTGAATTGTTAGTGGTCGATTAGCGTTGCCCCTGTGCGGGGCGGCACCTACTTCTCTTTGCCGGCTGCAAAGAGAAGTAGGCAAGAGAAAGCAGCTCAAACCGCTAATGCTAAGTGGGCACCGTGGTCTGCTGCGGGTAGTGGTGCATCTGGAATCTGGGTTCGTGCCCCTGCATACGCCAGTGACAAGGGCGTCATACTTCCGGCGGCGCTGCGCGCGCCGAAGAGCAGTTCATAAAACCACCCGCTACGTTTTAACGTCTACGCCTCGCCACCGGGCCGTGGCTCGCCCTTGCACCGCCGCAGCTGTGACCGTGATTGAGGGGCACCGACGTATCATTTGAAGCGGGGGTTCTCGGGCGAATGCAGGAGCGCGTCGCCGAGGCGAAGCCGACGGCCCCCTGCAGACTTGAACCGAAGCCTGTGGTTTCCCATGCAGACCCGTCCGCGACGCACGCAGTGCGGAGTGGGAGCTGATGAGCCCCTTGTCACTAACGCGGAATGTGCGAGAACACGGATTCCAGATGCACCACTACCCATGGCAGACCACGGGCCCCACTTAGAATTAGCGGTTTAAGCTGCTTTCTCTTGCCTACTTCTCTTTGCAGCCGGCAAAGAGAAGTAGGTGCCGCCCCGCACAGGGGCAACACTAATAGACCACTAACAATGCAAGGAAAGGCACCAAAGCCAGATCAAGGAAAGGCCAAAGCCCTAAGAACACTGACAATGAGCGCCGCGCAGGCAAAAGAGGAATTCAGAACTTCTGCCGTAGGACCACCCGTGCTGCCAAAGAACAAAGTATTCGGATTGGCGACATCGAGACAACCCACACCCAGCGCCAACGGCCCATTCCCTTAATCTGATCGACTGTTTCGTTGAAGCCGTCGCGGCGGTGCCGCAGTTTCAGTTCGATACCGATAGCGCGGGCGTAATTTAAGCAGGCCACGCGCCGCGGCTGGTTTCAATCGTTCCCGTCGCACCTCAATGCGATGCCGAGCGCTTGATGCGGTGGAAATTGCGATCGAAATAGATCAAGCCATCACCATCCGTGCGCACGCTGATGCAGGTGGTTTTGACGAACATGACCGAGTGCGAACCCACTTCCTTCAGATCGACGATCTCGCCCTGCAGACTCGCGAGTGCGTCGCGCAAAACCGGTACACCGTGCGTGCCGTCGTCCCAGATCGACCAGCCAAAGCGTTCCTCCATCGGCACCTGCGTCATGCCGGCGAAGTGACGCGCGAGCAGTTCATGCTCGCCAGGCAGTACGTTGATGCAGACATGCCGGTTGCGTTCGAAAGTAGCGTGCATCGCGCTCGAGCGGTTCAGGCAAACAAGCAACGTGGGCGGCGTATCAGTGACGGAGCACACGGCGCTCGCGGTGACGCCGCAGCGTCCATGCGGACCGGCGGTCGTGATGACGTTCACGGCCGCGGATAGATGCGCCATGGCCTGACGGAATTGCTGCCTGGCTGCCTGCTCGGTGTCGGCAACAGGAGTCGCTTGCGTTGCTTGTGGGTTCGGCGTCATGTTCTGGGTTCCGGGGGGTGCGGTAGGGATCTGGATTCAAGCGTAATCAATCCACGCACGGAAAAAAATCAGCGCGAGCGGTGCGCGTAGAGGCCTCTTTCCCAGTCCGTCTAAAGGTTTCCCCAATGCATGTCGGCACGGTGCAGCGTATGAGCGACTTTAATCCGCGCTACAGGGTAATTATCGCTTTGCAGCGCTTTTTCCACTGGTTATCATGAGCCAGCAAGACGCTTCGAATCGCACCCATCCCGAACCGTTCCACTGACTCCATGTCCCAGCAGCCTCAGTCCGCTTTGTCCCCCGCACCGATCGTCTATATCGTCGACGACGACAACGGCATGCGCACCTCGCTCGCATGGCTGCTCGAGTCGGTCGGCGTGAAGTCGGCGGGTTTCGCCAACGCTAGTGAATTTCTTAGCGCGTTTGATCCGGACGTGCCCGCGTGTCTTGTGCTCGATGTGCGCATGCCGGAGCAAAGCGGCTTCGACGTGCAAGCGGAGTTGAACCGTCGAGGTGCGACGCTGCCGATCATTTTCGTCAGCGGTCACGGCGACATTCCGATGTCGGTGCGCGCTTTGCAGAACGGCGCGATCGATTTCGTCGAGAAACCGTATAACTCGCAGCAGATGCTCGATCGCGTGCAGCGTGCGTTGAAACTTGCGTCGCAACGTCACGCCGCTGATCAGAAACAGCGCGAGTTACGCAAGCGCCTGGCGTCGTTGACGGCACGCGAGAAAGAAGTGCTGCGCGGTGTGATCGACGGCAAGGGCAGCAAGCGTATCGCCTCTGATCTGTCCATCAGCGTGAAGACCGTCGACGTGCATCGCGCGAGCATCAAAGACAAACTTGGCGCGGCGTCCATCGCGATGCTGGTGCGCGACGTGATGGCGGTGTGGGATCAGGAGGTGGCCGCGTCGGGCACTAACGCATGAATAAGCCGCCATTCACGTCCCAGCATGCGCCGTTTGCAAAGTAAGCGTTCTCTGCAGCCAGCATGACCGCGACATCGGCGACATAGTCCGCTGAGCCCAGACGTCCCGCCGGAATGTTGGCGATCACCGCCTTCAGTTTGTCGGCCGCGACGCTCTCGTGCACGATCGGCAGATCCATCGGCCCAGGTGAAATCGCGTTGACGGTTACGCCCGCTGTGCCGAGGTCGCGCGCGAACACCTTGGTCAACGTGATGACGCCGCCTTTAGCTGCCGCATAGTGCGCACCGGTGGCCGATCCGCCGTTCTGTCCCGCAAGCGAGGCAATATTGACGATGCGGCCCGCGCCGGCGTCGGCGAAATGCTGGCCGAACACCTGGCAGCCGAACAGCACGCTGCGCAGATTCACGTTGATCACCTGATCGAACTGCTCGGCGGTGATCTCCATCACGGGTACGACTTTGGATGCGCCTGCGTTGTTGATCAGTGCGTCGATACGGCCCCAGCGTTGCAGGATCGCATCGCGTGCGGATTCGAATGCGGTCTTCGCGGTGACGTCCAGATTCAGTGCGAAGGCGCTCGAGCCGTCGGCACTCAGATCGCGGGCGAGAGCCTGTGCGGCATCGAACGCAATGTCGCCGATGGCGACCGCATAACCCGCTGCGTGAAAGCGCGTGGCAATCGCGGCGCCAAGACCGCGCGCGGCGCCAGTGACGAGTACGACTCTTTTCTGCATTGCTTTTACTCCGTGAGAAGAGCGGCTTCGAAACGCGCCGCAATCGCGCACACCTGCTCATCCGCCCCCTTGCGTCCGACGATCTGCAAGCCCGCCTTGAGCGGCGAGCCATCGATAGGCAACGGCAAGCTCAATGCCGGATGGCCGCTCAGATTGAACGGCCGGATCAACGACGACATGGCGATGACCGGCGTGCCGCCGCGTGCCTCGTCGAGCGTGATCGGCAGCGCGGGCAGGGTTGGGAGAATCAATACGTCTACGCTTTCAAGCGCGTGATCGACAGCGGCTGTGAATTGCCGACGTACCGACTCCGCCGCCTCGCATTGCGCCGCGGTTGTATTCGCAGCGGCGCGCAGCCGTGCATCGAGATCGGCACCGAGCTTGCCGGTTGCCACGAGATGACCGAACGCATGAAAAGTTTCTACGTTGATGATCGCGAGGCCCGCTTCGAAGGCGGCGGCAAGCCCTGCAAGTTCCAACGTGCGAGCGGTGCAATCAGCCTGGTCCGCCGCGCGCGTAACGGCTTTAAGGATTTCCGGCATTGCGTCGACTTGCACGATACCGACGTTCCACGCGCCGCTTCGTGCCGCTTGGGCCGCATGTGTGTCGAAGTCTGCGGTAATCGCCTGCATCGCGGCAACGATCATCTGCATCTCGCGCGCGAACGGTCCGACACAATCGAGCGTCGATTCACGCGGTGCAACGCCGCGCCGCGAGACGCGTCCAAAAGTCGGCTTCAAACCGATTACGCCGCAACACGCAGCGGGGCCACGAATCGAACCACCGGTGTCCGTGCCAAGCGCGGCATCGGCAAGCTTCAAACCAACCGCGGCCGCTGAACCGCTCGACGAGCCGCCGGGAATGCGCGAGGCGTCCTGGGGATTTTGCGGCGTGCCGGTGTAATCGTTGATGCCAGTCATGCCGAATGCCAGCTCGTGCATATTCGCCTTGCCGACGATGTGCCAGCCGGCATCGAGCAAGCGTTCAACGACTTCCGCATGCTGCTGTGCAGCGGGTCTATCGGCCAACGCGCGGCTCGCCGCTGTGGTCGCATAGCCGGCGATATCGATCGTGTCCTTGATCGCGATGCTGGGGCCCGTGCCGCCTATCGACAATGTCTGGATAAATTCGTTCATGGGTTCGGTTTCCTTGCATTGACTTGCCAGGGCGCATCGAAAAGACGCTCGGTGCGAAAGTGCGTGATGAGCCAGTCGCGACCATTGTCGGCGGGCGCGAAATCCACATTGAGGCGCGCCGAGATCAACTCGGCTTGCGCGTCGACGTAGCCGGACGCTTGCAGCATGATCCAACGGCCTTTCGCGGTTGCGCCCTGCACCTCGATGGTTTCCGACGTGAGGAAATGCACGTTGACCGAGAAATGCGGCGACGGCGGCAAGTAGCGCGTGAGCATCGCGAGAATTTCCGCGTGACCGGTGAGGCGGCCGAACTTGCTCGCGTACTGCGGGCCGATGCCTTCCCAGATCGCGTCGGCAGCGAAGAGGGCCGCAAGCGTCTCGCCTTCCAGCACACCCGAAGGCACGTCGCAGAGCGCCATATAGCGCGCCATCGTGCAGCGCACGGCGGATTCGGCTTCGAGCGCGACAAGCCGTTCGGTCAACCGGGCAAGCGTATCCGTGTTCTCGTTCATCGCATCATGCTCCGGCACGCTCAAGCCGCGTTGGCGTGTTGCGGCGGCACTTGCAGCGCGCGGCCAACGCGCGCTTCGATCTTGCCGTAGCGCCACAGGTTATATTCGCCGACCGGTGTAGTGCGATACAGATTGCACACCGCCACTGCGGTATCGAAGTCGCGCACGTCGGCCATGATGTAGAACGTCCACGGCGAGTTGTCAGCATTGCCGACGGTGAGGCGGTCGTCGTCCATGATGCCGAGCACGCTGACGCCGTCCATCGATTCGACCGCCGCCAGCATCTTGCCGTAAGCCTGCCAGACTTCGCCGATCTTCTCGCGCGGCAAGTCGAAGAAATTCTGCGTCACGCCGCAGCAGAACAGAACGCGCAAGGGCAGCTTCGGGTTATCGGACATCGTGTGGTTCTCCATGAAATCGTTTGAACGGCAAAATCAGAAAATGACTTACAGGTAGCCCGGAATCGGCGGCACGCCGACGAACACCGCACCGGCGCCATCGAAGTTGCCTTCGCCGAGGAACGCGTGCTGGGTGACCACCATTGCGTCGCGCACCAGGCGCTGCAGCGGATGCGAGCCGTAGATCGCCATCGTGCCACCGAGCCGGTAAGCGCGCTGCACGACGTCGGCGCCTTCGCGGGCGATCTGCGTCGCGGCGAGCCGCAGCAGGCTGGTCTGGTCCGGTGTAACGGGGTTGCCGGCGAGGATCGATTGCCAGACGTCGTCGGTGGTGTCGTAGAAGAACGCGCGGGCTGAACGCAATTGCGCTTCGGCTTTCGCCAATTCGATCCGGTAGTACGCGCGGTCGGCGAGTTGCGGCGCGCCGGTTGTCGTTTTGCGGCCGCCGGCCATCTGGTTGGCGACATCGAGCGCCGCGCGTGCAAGGCCAAGGTTGACCACGGCCAGCACTTGCGCCGCGTAGGCGATGGTTGGATAGCGATACAGCGGTTCGTCGACGCAAGGTTCGCCGCCCCGCACGAAGGTCCAGTCGTCGGTGACGAACTGATCGGTGACGCGCAGATCGTGGCTGCCGGTACCTTGCATGCCGACCACATCCCAGTTCTCGACGATCTCAACCTGATGCGGGCGGAACACGGCGGTGCGTGGTTTGCCGGGCGCACCAGCGGCGCCCGAGCCTGAGCTGGCCGCACCGATTCCGACGCCGAGCCAATCCGCGCCCTTGCAGCCGCTCGCGAATTTCCACGTACCGTTTACACGCCAACCACCGTCGGCAGGCTGAGCGGCTTGCACCGGGAACAGACCGCCTGCGAACACCTGATCGGGACCATCGGCGTAGATCTGCGCCTGAGTGGCCAGAGGCAAGGCCGCAAGATACACGTTCGCCGAGCCGAAACTCGCGACCCAGGCCGCCGAGCCGTCCGCTATCGCGATACGTTCGATCATGTCGAGAAACGCGGTAGGTGCGAGCGCATCGCCGCCAAAACGCTTGGGCGTTGCGGCGCGATACACGCCCGCACGCTTGAGTTTGACGATGACGTCGCGCGGCACATGCGACAGGCGATCGAACTCTTCGCGCCGTGCGGCGATTTCGACGATGACGTCGGCGAGCGGCAAACGCGTTGCATCGCGGCTGGCTTCTGCGACGGCGGCAACAGTGTCGATGGCGGTGTCTGACATGGCGGGGCATCTCCTTGATTCGTTATCGGCTGGAACACGAGGCACGCTTTGGTCGCGGGCAAAGACGCCGGCGACAGCGCGTGCAGGGTGAGGCCAGTCTAGAAATGCAAAAAGAACGCTTCAATTGGGACGCGAGAGGTGTTTTTAGGTACCGCGCCGGGGGTATCTAAAGAAATCTTCAGACGCGAATCATGCCGACTGGTGTTATGTTCCTCCACGTACGCGATCGAACTTTTGTGCAGCCTCGCCCGATGAATTTCCCCGCCGAAGAAGATTTCCACCGCCTGCTCGACGCGCTGACGCTGTGCGTGCTGCTGCACGACGCCGAAACGAAGGCGATCGTGTGGGCCAATCGCGCGGCTTGCGAGGCGCTGGGTTTTACGCTTGAAGAAATGCTGCCGCTCAAGGCGAAAGACATGACCCGCCCGGTGCCGAAGTACCGGCGCGAGATCGGCGTCGGGGCCATGGACCGTGCGATCACCGAGGGCCCGCAGGTCTACGAGTGGTGTTACCGCTCGCGCACGGGCGCCGATATGCTGTCCGAAGCCATTGCAACCTACGTGCCGCTGGAGGAGCGCGCGGTGGTGATGGTGCAGTTCCGCGACATCAGCGTCGAGGACACGCTCAAGCAAACGCTGCGGCGTTACGAGTCGCGGCTCCGTGAGTTCATGCAGGATCTGGGGGAGGGCGTGGCCGTGCTGACGCCCGCGGGCGAAGTGGAATTCGTCAGCGAATCCGGACGGCGTGTGCTGGGTCTGGAAGAGGGCGCGCCAATGGGCGACGTGCTCGACTATTGCAGCGAGTCGGATCGCGACCGTCTGCTCGAACAGCTCGCCGCAGCACCGCGCATCCAGCCTTCGGCACCGCAGCGTTATCGCATCACGCGCCGCGACGGCACGCCGGGCTGGTTGCGCATCACGTGCAGACGCATCGAGATCGAAGACGACCTCAACGGGCGCCTGCTGCACTTTCGCGACATCACGGACGAAGTCGCTGTCGAAGAAGCGCGCCGTAACGAGGCGCGGCTGCTGGAATACGCGGGGCGCTACAACGCGATGGGCGAAATGGCGACCGCAATCGCACACGAGTTGAGTCAACCGCTCGCCGCGGTGCGCAATTTCATCGAGGGCGCGATTCTGCGGCTCGGGCAATCGGGACCCGTCGACGATGCGTTGTGGGGCCTGCGCAGCGCCGATCGTCAGGCCGAGCATGCGGCGGTGATCATCAAAAGCGTGCGCGATTACATCGTCAAGCGGGAACCGAGCGAGACCCATGCGGACCTGCGCGACGTCATCGCGGACGTCGCGTACTTCATCGAATTGCGCGCGAGAGACGCGGGCGTTGCGGTCACGATCGAGCAGGCGCCCGAAGCGTTGCCGGTGTATTGCGAGCGCGTGCTGATTGGCCAGGTGGTGCTGAATCTGGCCTTCAATGCGATCGAGGCGCTGACGGAATGCACGAATGCTGCTGCACGGCGCGGTGAATTGCGTCTTGTCACCAGTCTGCGCGGGAAATATGCGCTCGTGCAGGTCGTCGACAACGGCCCGGGCGTGCCCGCCGAAGCGCACGGCCGCCTGTTCGACGGGTTCTCTTCGTCGAAGGCGGGTGGCAACGGCATTGGTTTGTCGCTGTGCAAAAACATCGTCACGCGGCATGGTGGCGAAATCTGGGCCAAACCGGCGCGGCACGGCGGGCTTCAATGCAGCTTTACGCTGCCGATAGTGGCCGTTCCCGCCGGCTGATCGCATTTCAATCATGCGTCGTATTGATGTTCTTCGGAATGGTCAAGAGCGTGATCGCGGTGATGAGACCGAAACCGATCAACATCAATGCGACCGGCCACGGCGCATGGACCTTCGAATACAGTGCGATAGCGACCAGAGGCGCGAGTCCGCCGGAAAACACCGAGGCGATTTCATGGCCTAGCGCCATGCCCGAATAGCGGACCTCGGTGGGAAAGAGTTCACCCATCAGCGCAGGCTGTGTGCCGATCATCGCGGCGTGGCAGAACGGCAAACCTAATGCGAGCGAGAGGAACACGAGCAGCGGTTCATGCGTATCGATCAGCCAGAACGCGGGAAACGCGATCACGACGAGGCCGAGCGCGCCGATCATATACACCGGCCGGCGTCCGATCACATCCGATAGCCGGCCCCACAGCACGATCGTGGCGAGTTCGAGCAGCATCGCTAGCATCACGCCGCCAAGCATCACCGAGACCGGCACACCGATCGTCTTGCCGTACACCAGCACGAACGAGAGGAAGATATACGTGCCGCCGTTTTCAGCGATACGCAGCCCCATGGCCTGCAATACCTGCTTCGGGTGATTGCGCAGCACGGTCAGCACCGGCATGTGCTTCGGTTTGGCAGCGGTAAAGTCGCGGCTCTCAGGCAGGCTCCGGCGAATATAGACACCGACGCCGAAGATCAGCACGCTCGCGAGAAACGGCAGGCGCCAGCCCCAGGACATGAAGCTCTCTACCGGTAACCGCTGCACCAGATAGAACGCGGCCGCCGACAGCACAAAGCCGCCCGCCACGCCCAACTGACTGAACGATGCGTAATAGCCACGGCGATTCGCAGGCGCGCTCTCGCTGATGAGCAGCACGCCACCGCCCCATTCGCCGCCGGACGCAATGCCTTGCACGACCCGCAAACAGATGAGCGCGATCGGTGCGAGGAAGCCGATTTGCGAGAACGTCGGCAACAGACCGATGCCGAAGGTCGCCACGCCCATCATCATCAGCGTCACGACGAGCGCGCGTTTGCGGCCATGCCGGTCGCCGATATGACCGAACACGATGCCGCCCAGCGGCCGCGCCAGGAAGCCGATCGCAAAGCCTGCAAACGCGGCAAGGGTGCCCATCAGCGGATCGCCGTGCAGCGGGAAGAACAGCGGCCCGAAGATCAGGGCCGCTGCCGTGCCGTACAGAAAAAAGTCGTACCACTCCAGCGCATTGCCGATCACGGAGGCGACGATGATTCGCCGCAGTGTCCGCGAGGTCGCAGGCGCCGCTGGCGTGGCGGCTGATACGGCCGTGGGAGAAAGCGTGTCGTTTGGCATCGTCGTGCTCGCAGGTAGCGTCGTCAATTACAACAGGAATCCGATCGCGCTGAGCGCCTCGGTCGAATCGATCAGGCGGATCACCTTCTGCACGATGCGCGGCTCACCGCTTACGAAACTGATGCGATGCGTGAGATCCGCCGCGAACAGGGTCGACTTGCCGCGTTTGTACGCGACGATGACCTGCGCCGAGCTCACCTCGACCTCGTCGCTCGTATCGCTCGTCAGCGTGAAACGCGAAACCGTGCGCACGGTGCGGGCGGCGTCGCTCGCCGAGGCCGAATAGCCGGACGTCATGCGTTGCACGCGCTTTTCGCGCATGTCCTGATCGTCGTATGCGTAATTCAGCGTGGCGGCGAAGTCGGTGGTGTCGTGATCGATCGGCACCACGTAGAAGCCTGCCGGGTCCCACAACGAAAGCCACGCGTGATAGTCCTTGCGGTCCAGCAATTCGGCTTCCCGCCAGATGAGTTCGATCGCGCCGGCAAAGATCTGCTGCGAGAACAGCGTGTTCCTGTCATCCATCATGCTTGCTCCATCATCGTGCGCCATTGCGCGTACGCTTCGCGCATCCCGGTTTCGTCGGTGGCGTGTGCGGTCTTTTCGCCGTTCGGCGCGGTGCTCTCGCGATTCAGGCCGCGGTTCACGAGGATCGGCAGATCGGGACCGGCATGCGAGCCGCGCTGCACGCGTTCCCATGCTTCGGCGTCGTCCGGGCTGCCGAAACCGAACGGGCCCTGGAAGTGTTCGTGAATGCGCAAGCGCACACGGTTTGCTTCGTCGGGGCCGCCGTCCATTGCCAGGGCGACGTGACGGATTTCCGTCTCGTTCGCGGAGATGGGCCGCAGCACGCGGAAAAACGCCATCGAGAGCGCGAGGTTCGGAAACAGATTCAGGTTGAAGCCGACGCCCATCAGCGAACGCACAATGCGGCGCACTTCGTCGGGCGTGTGCTTTTCGCCAAGCGTGGCGGCGAGTTCCTGGAAGCGTTCAGGAATGGGTGTGCCGTCGTCCTTGTCGAGATCGACGAGTTCCGGCACCAGCACAGCGAGGCTATGGCCGTTGCCGAGCGAGCGGCAGAAGGCTTCGTCGCTGGTCATGAAGCTCGTGATCGCCGCGGCCGTTTCGTCGTCGATCGATTTCATCCACGACTTGTGGACGACCGGGAAGTGATACAGGTCGGTGGTGTTTTCGAGCTGGATCTTCCAGTTGCCGTTAAAGCGGAAGCGATGTTCGCCGTTGGCTTTGATCGGATAGCCCGCGCCTTGCTTCATGAAGAGGTCGATCCACGGTTTGGCGCCGCCGAGGAAATCTTCGAGCGGCTCGATCTCCTGATTGAAACTCGCGAAGATCAGACCTTGATAGATGCCCACGCGCAAACTGGCGAGCGGCAACTCGGTCTTGTCGATCACGCCTTCATAGCCGTCGCCATAGGGCAGTGCGCGCAACGCGCCGTCGAGGCCATAGGTCCAGCTGTGATACGGGCACGTGAAGCCTTTCGCATTGCCCTTGTGCTGCTCGCACACCGTCGCGCCGCGATGGCGGCAGCGGTTCTGCAGCACATTGACGGCGCCGCTCTTGTCGCGCACCACGATCACCGGCTGGCGGCCGATCGTGGTGGTGCGGAAGTCGCCCGGATTCGGCAGTTCGCTTTCGTGCGCGACCCAGATCCACGTCTTGTAGAAAATGCGCTCGAGTTCGGTTTCGAAAACCGCCGGGTCGTAGTACAGCGACGGGGCGACGCGGTCGGACTGCGCGCGCTGGTACAAGGCGCTCGTGTCGACGGTCTGATATGAGGAATCGCTCATCGTGGTGTAGGTGGGGTGGTCGATGAAGCAAAGTCTCGCTGAGCGACTGATATGCGTCAAATTGATCTAAAATAAAATATAAAATCAATCTCATGGATATCTCGATGAATTCGCTGGACCACGTCGACCTCAATCTGCTGCGCGTTTTCCAGGCGATCGTCGAGGAGCGCAGCCTCACGCGGGCCGGTCAGCGGCTTGCCTTGTCGCAGCCGGCGATCAGCTATTCGCTGGGGCGTTTGCGGACCCTGTTCGACGATCCGCTGTTCATTCGCACGCGAGCCGGCATGCAGCCCACGCCGATCGCGCTCGAACTGTCGGGCATCGTCGCGCGGGCGCTGGATACGGTGCGTGAAGCGCTGCGTTATGCGGAGCACTTCGATCCCGCGGTCAGTACGCGGACGTTCCGGTTATCGCTGTCCGATGCGGGTGAGCTGGCGTACTTGCCGCCGATTTGCGAGGCGTTGCACCAACAGGCGCCGCGCGTGAAATTGCGCATCGAACCGCTGCCGGTGGAAGAAATCGAAGATGCGCTGCGTGGCAGCCGGCTCGATTTTGCAATCGGCAATCTGCCGACGTTGACCGCGCGCACGCGTCATCAAGCGTTATTCGAAGAGACTTACGTTTGCATGACGCGCAAACGGCGCGGCTTGCCGCGCACGAAAGAACTGGCCATGAAAGCATTTCTGGACGCGTCGCACGTGCAGATCACGTCGGTCGAGCACAGCCACTATGCACTCGACGATGCGTTTCGTGCGCAAGGTGTGGGCCGGCATATTGCGCTGGAATTACCGCACTTCGTGGCCTTGCCGAGTGTGCTGGCCGTGACCGATCTGTTCGCGACGCTGCCGCGGCGTCTTGCACAGATTTTCAATCGTGATGGCGGGTTTCAGCTCTACGAGTTGCCCGTTACCTTGCCGATGGCGGCAGTCACGATGCATTGGCACGAGCATTTCGATCAGGACGAGGGCAACGTGTGGTTGCGCAATCTGATGGGCGATATCGTGCGGCGATTTGACGAGCGTTGAGACGGGAGTGCGGCTGGACCGTGCGCAAGCGGGTCGAGCGGGAGCGGCCAATAGTCGTCGAGGATGGCGCCTGGCCGTCCTCGCGGGCGATACACTAAGCTGTCACAGACCCTCAAGCGCGTGACTGACGCCGACGCTCCATGCCGCGTACGCGAATCGCCTTGCTTACCACCCTCGCAATGTTCGCCTTTGCAGGGAATTCATTGCTTTGCCGTCTGGCGCTGAAAGGCGCGGGGGTCGATGCAGCAACATTCACGTTGGTGCGGGTGGTGTCCGCCGCTCTCACGCTCTGGTTGATGCTGCGAGCACGTGGTAGTCCGCGGGGTATCGCTGGCAACTGGTATTCGGCACTTGCACTTTTTGCCTATGCATCCGGGTTTTCATTTGCATACGTCGGTCTTCCGGCCGGGACAGGCGCGTTGCTTCTTTTCGGCTCTGTGCAGGCTACGATGATCGGACACGGCCTTTGGACGGGGGAGCACCTGCGCGTACGGCAGTGGGCGGGACTGTTGTTGGCACTTAGCGGTCTGATCGGTCTCGTTCTGCGCGGAATCTCGGCGCCACCTCTGCAGCCTTCTCTTTTGATGCTGGGGGCGGGCGTCGCGTGGGGCATTTATTCGTTGCGAGGCAGGCGTTCTTGCGATCCGACAACGACTACCGCAGGGAACTTCCTGCGAGCCGTGCCGTTTGCGGCAGCGGTTAGTCTGCTCACACTTGCGCACCTCTCATTAGAACGATCCGGAATCGTGTATGCCATGCTCTCCGGAGCATTGACCTCTGGCGTTGGCTATGTCATCTGGTACGCGGCCCTAAGGGGACTGAAAGCGGCTACCGCTGCCACCGTGCAATTGAGTGTGCCGGTCATCGCGGCAATGGGCGGGATAGTGTTGCTCGGCGAACCATTGACGCTGCGCTTGCTGGGCAGTTCGGCCGCAATCCTTGGCGGCATTGCATTGGTAGTCGCCAAAAAGCAAACGGTCAAATAGCGACACTTCGACCATGCGAACAGAACACATTGGCAAGAATTTACTGCTCGAACGCTCGACGATGGGTTCTCACAAAGTCGCCGACGGTTTGGGGGGCTCGCCCGGTGATCTCGCCGATAACGCCATCTACGCCGGAGAAAATTCCGTTCTGGTAGTCGACGGCGATCGCGAGGAAGTGCTGGATTAAAAATTCCGGCAGATCGTATTTCTCCAGATGCTCGCGATATTGCCCGATGGTTGACGGGCGATAGGCTATCTTGCGACCCAGAACCTTGCCGACTTCATCGGCAATCTCTTGCTGGCCCAGTTCGACGGGTCCGAACAGCGGATAGGTCTTTCCGATATGACTGGACGGTTGTGCGAGGACGGAGGCGATCAGGCGAGCCTGATCCTCGGCTGCCATCGGCGCGTGGCGCCCCGTACCATAGGGCAGCGTGATCTTGCCTTCTTGCACGATAGGATCGCGCACCCATGGAAAAATCAGCCATTCGGCGAAGAACGTCGGGCGAATGTGGACGGTCGGTACGTTCGACCAGTCGAGCACACGTTCTGCGATCCAATGGTCGCGCGCGGCGTGGCTCTTCGAATCTTCCCGGGCGGAAATTTGCGACATTTCCACGACAACTTCGACACCCGCGCGCTGCGCAGCGTCCGCGAAATACGCGGTGGCCTGGATATAGCCTGGATGGACGGGATAGCACAGGTAAGCGCCCGTTACGCCGTCCATCGCGCGTATCACGTCGTCATGCTTGAGAAGATTGCCAACGAAGACGTCTGCGCCCTCGCTCCGGAGCAATGCACTGCGTTCGTCTTCCTGACGCACGAGGGCGCGAACCAGGTGTCCGTCTTTGAGAAGATGGCGAATCGTGTGGACGCCAGTTTTGCCGGTGGCGCCGGTGATCAGGTACTTGCGTTGCGGCATGTTGGATTCTCAAAACAAAAAGGGCATGGATACTCGTCGCGAGTGCGGGGGATTGTCGGCAGGCAGACAATCACTGAGTTAGCTCGCAGACGACGTGGCGGCCTTGCTGTTCAGATAGGCAAGCAGAGGCTCCAGATGCGGTAGGTCTTCGGCATTGAGGTTCTGGCCGCTTCGGTTTTTGACACTGGGACGGTCGTTGATCCTGGCTCGCCATTCCAGCAACGCGGTGTGATCGGCCGGGACTGTCAGTCCTGCGTAGTCCCCATGCATCAACGCTGCCCACACCGTTATGTCAGCGACGGAGAACTGGTCGCCCGCGACGTAGGGTTGAGTCTGCAGAACACCGTCGAAGTATTTCATTCCTGCTATCGCCCGTTCCCCGTGTTTGTCGCCCCATTGTTTGCGGAAGACCCAGTCGGCACTTTTGAAGGCCTCATTGGCTTTGCCAAGGCCCGGCGTCGAGTGGTGGAAAAACACGCCTATGCCGTCGATCAGTTGATGGTCAGCGCGCCGTTGCATCATGTGGATCACCGCTTTCTCGCGGGGTGTGCGTCCGGTGAGGATCGGGTTTCCGTCGAGGTTGTCGAGATACTCCGCGATCGCAACACATTCACCAATGAACGTGCCGTCGTCGAGTTCAAGAACGGGAACCGTCGATGTCGGATTCTTTTCCCGGAATGGACCTTTTTGATGCTCTGCATCGTAGAGATTCACGCGAACAAACTCCACCAGCGAGTCCATTCCCTTCTCCGCCAGCACGATGCGAATGCGAGCCGGGTTAGGGAAACCTTCAATGTCATGGATCTTCATTTGAACCACCTTCAATTGTGTGTGTCGGGGAATCGTCATTGCGATGCAAAATGTATCAGCGGGACCGGCGGCCGGGAATCCGGCAAGATTTCACCTTGCTTGTGAGAATTTGCACCGATGTTCGACTGGAATGACATGAGGCATTTCATAGCCCTGGCGGAGGCCGGGACGTTGTCCGGCGCGGCACGGACGATGAAGGTGGACCACGCTACCGTCGCGCGGCACATCGCGGCGCTCGAGCATGCGTTGGGCGAAAGACTGGTAGACCGGCTTGCGCGGCGGTGGCAGTTGACGGAGGCGGGCGGCGAAGTGGCTAGCGCGGCTGAAGGCATGCTGGCACAGGCCCATGCGCTGGAAAGGGGAGTGAGGGCGCGAAAAACGACAGCACGCGCGAAGGTAACGGTGAGTGCGCCGCCTTCCCTCGCGAGCACCTTCCTCGCGTTGCGCATTACAGAGCTGGGCTTGCGGCATCCCGAACTCGATCTGGTTCTGCTAGGCAACCAGTCCTTCATTTCGCTTGGTCGCCAGGAGGCGGACATCGCAGTCCGCCTGTCCAGACCGACCGAAATGACCAATGTCGCGCGTAGAGTCGGCAGGATGGCGTATCGGCTGTATGGGGCACCGGGCTATACCGAACTGCCCAGCGAAGAGTGGCAATTCATTGCTTACGACTCGTCGCTCGATCATGTGCCCGAACAGGAGTGGCTTTACCGCTTTGCCGACGGCCGAAGGATCCGGTTCAGGAGCAATGATCTGACGAGCCAGCTCGCCGCGGTGCGCATGGGTTTGGGCATCGCCGTATTGCCGCGTTTTTTCGCCGGGGCCGACAAGGGCGTGCTGGCTCTGGACACGGAAGAAAGGCTGTCGCGTGACATCTATCTCGTGGCTCACACCGATATGCGACGGAATGCGGCTATACGCGTGGTGATGGATTTAATCGCCGAAAAGCTCGCCGATGAATTCGTCGGGCACGAGTAGTCAAATGGGTGGCCGGCTACCCGGGCGCGGAGCCGGCCGGCGGATTAGGAGGCGCTTAGAGCCCGCTTCAAGCCTCCTTCCGCGCCTTCAACCCCGCTTGAACAACTCCCGCGCCAGCGAACACAGCAACGTGGTCGTCGGCGATTCATCCTGCAAGCGTCGGCTCATGATGATCGGCGACGAGATATTGGCCGCCGGAACCGGCCGGTACACCACGCCATGTGCGCGCAAACCCTCGAC
Organism: Paraburkholderia sp. GAS32; assembly: GCF_050434225.1. Classification (NCBI taxonomy): domain Bacteria; kingdom Pseudomonadati; phylum Pseudomonadota; class Betaproteobacteria; order Burkholderiales; family Burkholderiaceae; genus Paraburkholderia; species Paraburkholderia sp. GAS32. The sequence goes on from NZ_JBNPVS010000027.1 coordinate 44,490, forward strand.
GCTTTCCGGCACGAGACACACGCCGACCTGCGCCGCAACCAGCCCCAGTGCGGTTTGCAACTCCCTCACTTCATGGACCGCTTTCGGCTCCAACGCATGGTCGTGCATCGCCGATAGCTGCTGGTCCGCATAGCTCGGCCGCGGTGTGCTCGGATAGACGATCAGCGTTTCCTCGGCGAGTGCGGCAAGCGTAAGCGGCTTCTTCTGGCGTGCGAGCGGGTGGTTTTGCGGCAGCGCGGCAATCATCCGTTCTTCGACGAGCACTTCGCGCGCCAGTTGCGCATCGTCGAAACGCAAGCGGCCAAAACCCACGTCGATACGGCCGCCTTTGAGGGCGCCGAGTTGCTCGATCGTGAACATTTCGATCAACGACAACTCGATATGCGGCGCCGCCTCACGAAACGCGCGGATCACTGCAGGCAAGGCGCCATAGAGCGTGGACGGCACGAAGCCGATCACGATGCGCTCGGCCAGTTGCGCGAGGCGCCGCGTGAGCGGCGCGAGTTCGTCGGCATCGTCGACCAGACGCTTGGCCTGCGCATAGAAAATGCGGCCGGCTTCGGTCAGCCGCAGCGGCCGCGAGCCACGCTCGAACAGCGCGAGGCCAACGCTTTCCTCGATCTGCTGGATCTGGCGGCTAAGCGGCGGCTGCGTCATATGCAGGCGATTGGCGGCCCGCGTGATGTTCATTTCTTCGGCGACCGCAATGAAATAGCGGAGTTGGCGAAGTTCCATGCATACCCCTAAGGTATGGAAGTAGTCGGAATCGGTGTTGGACTGCTTCGCGGGTTGTTTCTACTATGGGGCTCTCATGAAAGCAGTTCAGGAGAGCAACGAATGATAGCAACACCCGTGAAGATCGAGAGCGTGGAGACGATTCTCGTTGACGTACCGACGATTCGTCCGCACCGGCTTTCGGTTGCAACGATGAATTGCCAGACGCTCGTGCTGGTGCGCATCCGTTGCGCCGACGGTATGGTTGGCGTGGGCGAGGGCACCACCATCGGCGGCCTCGCATACGGCGAGGAAAGCCCGGAAAGTATCAAGGTCAACATCGATACGTACTTCGCGCCGCTGCTCAAAGACATGGACGCAACCCGTCCAGGCGCGGCAATGGCGAAGCTGCGCGCGCTGTTTCAGGGCAACCGCTTTGCGAAATCCGCAGTTGAAACCGCTTTGTTCGATGCCCAGGCGCAGCGTCTCGGCGTGCCTCTGTCGGAGTTGTTCGGCGGCCGAGTACGCGATTCTGTGGACGTGGCGTGGACCCTCGCAAGTGGCGACACGACCCGCGATATCGACGAAGCCGAGCGTGTTTTCGAAACGAAGCGGCATCGTGTGTTCAAGCTGAAGATCGGCTCGCGCGCGCTGGTCGACGACGTCGCGCACGTCGTGGCGATTCAGAAAGCGCTGGAAGGCCGCGGCGAAGTGCGTGTCGACGTGAACCAGGCATGGACCGAATCCGAAGCGATCTGGGCCGGCAAGCGCTTCGCCGATGCAGGTGTTGCGCTGATCGAGCAGCCGATTGCCGCGGAGAATCGCGCTGGCCTTAAACGTCTGACGGATCTTGCTCAGGTGCCGATCATGGCGGACGAAGCGTTGCACGGCCCGGCGGACGCGTTCGCCATCGCCAGCGCGCGTGCGACCGACGTCTTCGCCATCAAGATCGCGCAATCGGGCGGCCTGACTGGCGCCGCGCAGGTGGCGGCGATTGCGCTCGCCGCGAACATCGACCTGTATGGCGGCACGATGCTCGAAGGCGCGGTGGGCACGATTGCCTCGGCGCAACTCTTCAGCACCTTCGGCGAACTGAAGTGGGGCACTGAACTCTTTGGGCCATTGCTGCTGACCGAAGAGATTCTCACTGAGCCGCTGCGCTACGAAAACTTTGCGTTGCATCTTCCACAAGGGCCCGGCCTCGGCATCACGCTGGACTGGGACAAGATCGACCGCCTGCGGCGCGATACGCGCAAAGGTGCAAGCGTTACCACGAACTGACGGTTCATCCGCTAACCGCCGAGAACATTAAACGAAGGAGATACCCCATGAACAAGCAAGCTATCGACGCACTGCTGCAGAAAATCAACGACAGTGCCACCAGCGAAGGCAATCCGCGCACGAAGCAGATCGTCAACCGCATCGTCCAGGATCTGTTCTATACGATCGAAGACCTCGACGTGCAACCGGCCGAGTTCTGGACTGCGCTGAATTATCTCGGCGACGCGGGCAAAAGCGGTGAGCTCGGCCTGTTGGCCGCGGGCCTCGGCTTCGAGCATTTTCTCGATCTGCGTATGGACGAAGCGGAAGCCAAGGCGGGTATTGAAGGCGGTACGCCGCGCACCATCGAAGGACCGTTGTATGTGGCGGGTGCACCGGTGTCCGACGGGCATGCACGACTCGATGACGGCACCGATCCCGGTCAGACGCTGGTGATGCGTGGCCGCGTGTTTGCCGAAGACGGCAAGCCGCTCGCGAATGCGCTGGTTGAAGTGTGGCACGCGAATCATCTCGGCAACTACTCGTACTTCGACAAGTCGCAGCCGGCTTTCAATCTGCGCCGCTCGATTCGCACGGATGCCGAAGGCAAGTACAGCTTCCGCAGTGTGGTGCCGGTCGGTTACTCGGTGCCGCCGCAAGGGCAGACGCAGTTGTTGCTCGATCAGTTGGGCCGTCATGGGCATCGTCCGGCGCATATCCACTTCTTCGTGTCGGCGCCGGGCTGCCGCAAGCTGACCACGCAGATCAACATCGACGGCGATCCGTATCTGTGGGACGACTTTGCGTTCGCCACGCGCGACGGCCTCGTGCCGGCGGTCAAGCAGGCCGAGGGCGCGGAAGGCAAGCCTTATGGCGTGGAAGGCCAGTTTGCGCTGATCGACTTCGACTTCACGCTGTTCAAGGAGCGCGACAACCTGCCGGGCGCCGAAGTGGAACGGCTGCGCGCTGAAGCCTGAGGCTGTGGCGCTCTAACGCGCCGACGCCTGAAAACGCATACACATACCGCATGAATCTATCGACCCTGGCTGCGCGACGGAGTATTCCGCGTAGTCGGGGTTTTTCATTACCGATCAGAAAAGGAGAGCCAACATGCTGTTTCACGTTGAGATGACCGTCAACCTGCCGCTCGATATGGACGCCGAGCGCGCCGCGCGCTTGAAATCCGATGAGAAAGCCATGTCGCAGAAGCTACAGGAAGAGGGTGTATGGCGGCACTTGTGGCGCATCGCTGGGCGCTACGCAAACATCAGCGTGTTCGATGTGGAAAGCCCCGCGCAACTGCATGACGTGCTGAGCCAGTTACCGCTGTTTCCGTATATGGATGTCGAAGTGCGCGCACTGTGCCGGCATGCATCGTCGATTCGCGACGACGACCGGTAAAGACGGAAGGAAGAAGGTGCTGCGAATGCAGCACCTGGCCGGCACTAAAAAACCTTAAAGATCGAGCACCAGCAGCGGTGACGTGGCGCGCGAGACGCAGCAGCAGATCACTTTGCCGCTTGCCCTTTCAGCTTTGCTCAGGCAATGGTCGCGATGCTCGGGCGTGCCGCTCACCACATCGACCATACAGGTCCCGCATACGCCTTCGCCGCATGAGGTATCGACTTCGATACCGATCGACGCCAACGCCGCGACGATCGTCGTATTTTTATCGACATGAACCGTAGCGCCGCTGCTGGCGATCTGTACATCGAATGCATCGAGCGCGTTTGATTCGCTGCTAGCCGCCGAAGCGGGCTCGGCGGCGAAGCGTTCAAGGTGAATCGCCTCGGCAGCCACGCGCTGTTCGCCGATCGCCACCACGCACTCCATGAAGGGTCCCGGGCCGCAGGTATAAATGTGCGAACCCTCGCGCGCACTTGCCACGCAGTCGGCCAGCACTGCATCGAGCTGTTCTTTTTCGACGCCGAAATGAGGCCGCACGAAATCACTGAACGGTGCGCGCGACAGCAACGGTAAGAACGCCGCATGCTCCGCGCTGCGCGCGAAATAATGCAACACGAAGCGCTCGTTCTGCTTGAGCAGGCGATAGGCCATGCTCAACAGCGGCGTGACGCCAATGCCTGCCGCAATCAGAATGTGCTCGCTCGCACCTGACGCAAGCTGGAACAGATTGCGCGGTTTGCCGATCGTCAATTCGCAACCGACCGTCACGTCGTCATGCAGCGAGCGCGAGCCGCCGCGCGACGCGTCCTCACGCTTGACGGCAAACAGGTGCGCTTCACGATGATCCGGGTCGCCACACAAGGAATATTGCCGCGTGACGCCTGAGGGCACGGTGACGTCGATATGGGCGCCGGGCTCGTAGCGGTCGAACGGTCGTCCGTCCAGACGCGAGATGCTGAACGAGCGCACGCCGTGCGCTTCGTCACGCACGCTGTCGACGCGTACGCTGAAGGTGGTTCTTTCCATGATCTTGCTGGCCAAAGGACAGGGAGGGGCAGAGCGGACGCCGCATGCAATGCGCGGCGGCCGGTTGTGCGTCAAGGATAAGAAGCCGCCGACAATCAGGCAAATCGATTAAAAATCAGTTGTGAAATAAATCACATTGATAATAGGGTGTCAGCCACGCGCCTTCGTCATCCTTCGACACCCGCCAGATGCCCGCGCCGAGATCGCCTTGCATCCGGTCGATTCAGTTACTGGCGCGCGCATTCGTTTGATCAGGAAGTGGCGAGCGTGAAGCAGGAGGGCTGGATTGTGTGGTCGACTATTCTGGATACGCTGGGCGCGTTAGCTGTGCTGGCAAGTGTGGTCGCGCAGATCGCGTTCATCCGCAAATGCGGAAATCGGTGAACCGCCTGGTTCATCTTCGGTCAGCGCGGTGCAAGCCGCTCAGGTAGCGCATAGCGTTGCATCGTGCGCCCCATTCCATCGAGAAACGCCTGCTCGGCGGCGTTCATCTTGCGTGCGCGCAGCCACAGCAGATCGATGTCGACGTCGACCAGACCCTCTTCGGGTGGCAGACGCCACAGCCGCTGCTGCGCGAGATCGTCGCGCACGATGTGCTCCGGCAGACAACCGATGCCATAGCCCGCGAAGATCAGCCGCCGCACTTCGTCGAGGCTCGGCGAGGCCGCCACGATGCGTCCGGTAAAGCCGCGCTGATCGCGAAACACGGTAAGCGGCGAAAGGCTGTCGCCGATCTGGTCGCTGGTGAACGACACGAAGTTTTCCGCCAGCAATTGATCGATCGACAATGCATGCCGCCCGAACAGCCGATGATGCCGCCCGCAGAAAAGCGCATACCGTTGCCGCAGAAAGCAGCGCTGTTCGAGTTTGTCGACGGGGGTGCGGCACAAGCCGAGCCCGGCCGTGGCCGTCTTTTGCAGCAACGACGAGATGATGTCCGACGAGCGCATCACTTCGATCTGCAAATCCACGCGCGGATAGGTCTTGTGGAATTCCGCCAGGAATTCGTCGTAGACGCCGGAGTCGATCCGGCTCACCGACAGGAGCCGGATCGACCCGGTGATGTCGTCGCTGCGGTCGTCGAGTTCGGTTTCCAGCCGTGACATGTGGCCGTAAATATCGCTGGCGATGCGGTACACCTCCTCGCCGGCGCGGGTTGGTTCGAAGTGCGGACCGCGGCGCTGGATCAGATTGCGCCCGAGCGTGTCTTCGAGCCGTTTAAGCGCCTGGCTAACTGCCGGTTGCGTCAGATGCAAACGCGCCGCGGCACGGCTCACGCTGCGCTCCTGCATGATGACGAGGAAGGTGCGCAGCAGGTTCCAGTCGAGCCGGTCATTCAAAAAACGCGTGACGTCCGCGCGCAACTGAGTCATGGAATCACCTTCAACATTAGCCAGATTTATAGCCGGGATAATAAACCGAAATTTGACTAATATTTTATGGCTGGCGATAAAACACCTCACAAGATGGCCTGATATCAGGCATCGCGACAGAGGAGCCGCCATGAACGCTTCACCCCAAGCCACCCGTCAGCCCGTGCGAGCGGCCAGCGCCGCTTTCATCGGCACGATGATCGAGTGGTATGACTTCTACATCTACGCCACGGCCGCCGCGCTGGTGTTCGGCGAGTTGTACTTCCCCTCACATGACCCGTTTGTCAGCACGATGGCGTCGTTTGCGACCTTCGCGGTTGGCTTCTTCGCGCGGCCGCTGGGCGGCGTGATCTTCGGCCACCTGGGCGATCGTATCGGCCGCAAGAAGGCGTTGATGACCACGCTGATGATGATGGGCGTCGCTACCGTGTGCGTCGGCTTGCTGCCGGCTTATACGAAGGTGGGCGTGCTCGCGCCGGTGCTGCTGGTGTTGCTGCGGGTGGTGCAAGGCGTGGCGGTGGGTGGCGAGTGGGGCGGCGCCGTGCTGATGGCCGGCGAACATGCGCCGAAAGGGCGGCGCACGTTCTTCGCTTCGTTCGCTCAACTGGGTAGCCCGGCCGGGCTGATTCTCTCGCTGATCGCATTTCGCGCGGTCACGTCGATGCCGCACGACGATTTCATCGCGTATGGCTGGCGTCTGCCGTTTCTGGCGAGCGCGGTGCTGCTCGCGGTCGGCATCTTCATCCGCATCGGTGTGAACGAGTCCCCGGAATTCCAGCGCGAGAAAGCAGCGAAGCGTACCGTCGAGTTGCCGATTGCCGAAGTGTTCCGTTCCTCCGGCGCGCTCGTTGCGCTGTGCATCGGCGCGAATACGATAGGCATTGCGGGCGTGTACTTCACCAACACTTTCATGATTTCGTACACCACGCAAAACATCGGCGTGTCGAAATCGCTGATTCTCGATTGCCTGTTCGCGGTCGCAATCATCCAGTTTCTGTCGCAACCGCTCGCCGCATGGCTTGCTGAAAAGATCGGCGGTGCGCGCTTCCTCAAGTTGGCCGCATTCGCCGCGATGCTCTCGCCCTATCCGATGTTCACGCTCGTGGAAAGCGGCAGCCGGCTATCGATGATTGTCGGCATCGCGCTTGCCGTGGTGTGCATGGCGAGTTTCTATTCGGTGATCGCGGGCTTTGTCAGCGGCGTGTTTCCGGTGCGGGTGCGTTATTCGGCGATCTCGCTGTCGTATCAGGTGTGCGGCGCGATTGCGGGTGGTTTGACGCCGCTGGCGGGGACATGGCTCGCGCACAAATTTACCGGGCAATGGTGGCCGCTTGCCGTGTTTTACACGTGCCTCGCCGGCATCTCGTTGTCGTGCATCGTCGCACTGGATGCGCTGAAACGCCGTCGTGCGGATGCCCCCGAAGCACTGCCTGCAAGCTGAATCAAATGAAATCAAGGACGTTCCCGGCGCGTGCGATGATGGCCGTACCGGCCTACGCCTGAAGCAAAGGAACTGGAATATGCAGACGTTTTTTCATCCGGCGCAGTTGAAGCATCATCCGCGCAGCTATCTGTCGCGTGGGCAGATGCGCACGCCGCAGGAAGTGCCTGAACGTGCGTTGCGCCTCGTGGAAGCCGTGAAGAAGCTCGGCTTCGACGTGCAGGAACCGGCGGATTTCGGTGCTGCGCCGCTCGCCGCGGTGCATGGGATGAACTATCTGCGCTTCCTCGAAGAAGCGCACCGCGAATGGAAAAAGATCCCCGCGGAGTGGGGCGACGAAGTGATGTCTAACGTGTATATCCGCGAGAACAATCCGTTGCGCGGCGTGCTTGCGCAAGCGGCACGCTATCTCGCCGATGGTAGTTGTCCGGTCGGCGCGGATACCTACGAATCCGCTTACTGGTCGGCGCAGAGCGCGCTGGCCGGCGCGCACGCGATTCTCGACGGTGCGGGTGAAGCGTACGCGTTATGCCGCCCGCCGGGCCATCACGCGCGTGCCGAAGCGGCCGGCGGTTTCTGCTATCTGAACAATGCGGCGGTTGCAGCGCAGGCGCTGCGGCAGAAGTACGGGCGCGTCGCGATTCTCGATACCGACATGCATCACGGCCAGGGCATTCAGGAGATTTTCTACGGCCGTGACGATGTGTTGTACGTGTCGATCCACGGCGATCCGACGAATTTCTATCCCGTGGTAGCCGGTTTTGAAGACGAGCGCGGCACGGAGAAAGGCGAGGGCTATAACGTCAATCTGCCGATGCCGCATGGTTCAACGGAAGCCGTGTTCTTCGAGCAAGTCGACGCGGCGCTGCGCGTTCTCGCCCGTTTTCAACCGGATGTGCTGGTCGTTGCACTGGGCTTCGACATCTACAAGGACGATCCGCAATCGATGGTGGCGGTGACGACCGAGGGCTTCGGCCAACTCGGCGGCCAAGTCGGTGCGCTGAAACTGCCGACGTTGATCGTGCAGGAAGGCGGGTATCACATCGAAACGCTCGATGCGAACGCGCAGTCGTTTTTCGGCGGGTTTGTGTCCAAGCGATGAAGTCAGGCGGGTGTCGCGTCGATGTCCGCGTCGGTGCCCGCCGCGCCTTTGTTTGACCTTCCCTCGTGCGTTCCGCCCCCAACGTCTTTCCGATTGTTCGGCTCATCCGACGTATCTATTCGTTTCCAGCCGCTTTATCCATGCGGCCAGTGTGCCTACATTGTGTCCAGTGACAGCGCCACTGCATGTCCCGCTTCATCGGCGTCCATCCCGCGAATCTTCGCGACAGCGACGCCGGCGCGAACTCCATCCAAAGGAAACGATCATGAGCAAACTCACAGGTAAGGTTGCGGTTGTAACGGGCGCATCGAAAGGTATCGGTGCAGCGATTGCGAAAGCATTGGCGGCGCAAGGCGCATCGGTGGTGGTGAACTATGCGTCCAGCAAGGCCGGCGCAGACGACGTGGTCGCCGCAATCACCGCAGCGGGCGGCAAAGCAGTGGCCGTTGGCGGCGATGTTTCCAAGGCAGCGGACGCGAAAGGCATCATCGATGCGGCAGTCGAAACCTATGGCCGCCTCGACATTCTCGTCAACAATTCCGGCGTGTATGAGATGGCGCCGATCGAAGACATCACCGAAGCGCACTTCCACAAGCACTTCGACGTGAACGTGCTGGGCCTGCTCCTGGTCACGCAAGCGGCGGTGAAGCATCTGGGCGAAGGCGGCAGCATCGTGAACGTCAGCTCGGTCGTCAGCCGCATCACGCCGCCGGGCAGCTCGGTCTATACCGCCACCAAGGGCGCGGTGGACGCCATCACCGGCGTGCTCGCACGCGAACTCGGCCCGCGCAAGATTCGCGTCAACTCTGTGAATCCCGGCATGGTTGAAACGGAAGGCACGCATACTGCCGGCTTCATCGGCTCGGACTTCGAGGCCTGGGCGGTCAGCACAACACCGCTTGGCCGTATCGGTCAGCCTGACGATATCGCCGACGTCACCGTGTTCCTTGCCTCCGACGACTCGCGCTGGATGACCGGCGAAAGCCTGATCGCCAGCGGCGGTTCGCGGTAAAAGGATTGGCGAGCAGCGTGTAGTGGTGGGTTCGTATGGCGATGCCATGCACTGCCTCGACACGCGCCCCCTGCGCCAGAACCGCATGAAAACGCCGCCGGGCAATCGTTGCCCGGCGGCGTTTTGTTTCATTGCGCCGCCATAGTAGCGGCGCTTGTCAGCTCCACCGCAAACAACGCGTCCAACAGATTCGACCCCGGCCTTTCAGCGAGCCGCGTGAGCGATTCGATCATCTGCACCTGACAATCCTGAAGCGGAATCATCCTGATCCGCCGCGATTCATTGAATTCGGCGCGCGCGATCACGCCCACCCCCATGCCTTGCGCGACCGCTTCCTCCAGCGCTTCACGCCCGTCCACGTACATCACCGGTTCGACCTGCAACGACTCGCGCACCAGTTCGATTTCCAGCAATTGCTGAGTGACCGATTGCCGCTCGCGAAAAATCATCGGCTGTTGCACGAGTTCCGCGTAGCTCAGCTTGCGTTTCTTCGCCACGGGATAGCTCACCGGCACCATGGCCACCAGCGGATCGCGCCGCAGCACGCGTGACTCGAGCCGGCTGTGCACCTGCGGGGCGGCGGTAATGGCGGCGTCGACCGCGCTCGACAACACGCGCTGCATGCAATCCGCGGCATTGGCGATCGAGAGCGTTACGACGATCCCCGGATGCAGCTTGCGAAAGGCGCCAATCAGCGCGACGGCCAGATCGGGCGCGTCCGCCACCAGCGAGAGCGAGCCGGACTCGAGCCCACCCGCGGATTCGAGCAGTTGCCGCGCGTCGCGCTCGCAGCTAAGCATCTGCCGCGTCACGGTGAAGAGACGCAGGCCGAGTTCGGTGGTTTCGACGCCGCGCGGGCCGCGCTCGAACAATTTGACGCCGTAATCCTGCTCGAGCCGCTTCACGTGATCCGACACCGCCGGCTGCGTGAGCGACAGCGCCTGCGCCGCTTTGGAAAACCCGCCGTGTTCCGCGACCGCATGAAAGGCCCGCAATTGCGCGTATTGCACGTCTGCCTCATCGAGAGATAAGTTTTTACGATACCTGCATCGATTATATCGATTTTACCGATGGACAGCCTTTCTGTACCGTGTCATGACCGCAACAGCGATATCGGAGATTCCGACCATGGAAAGCGCGATCGACAGCTCCCCGACAGTGTCCGCACTGCCTTCAACCGTGATGTGTGCCGCACCGGCCCAGGGCGAGCCGTATCTGTTGACGCCGGGACCGCTGACCACGGCGCTCTCGACCAAGGAAGCGATGCTGCGCGACTGGGGTTCGTGGGACGGCGACTTCCGTGCGATGACCGCTCAACTGCGCCGCAGCCTGCTGGACATTGCCGGCGACAGCGACGGCGAGTACGACTGCGTACCGCTTCAGGGCAGCGGCAGCTATTGCGTCGAAGCCATGCTCGGCAGCCTGATTCCGCGCGACGGCCACGCCCTGGTTCTGGCCAACGGCGCCTACGGCAAGCGCATCGCAACCACCCTCGGCTATCTCGGCCGTGCCTGCACGGTGCTCGACAAGGGCGACTACCTGCCGCCGCGCGGCGCCGAAGTCGAAAGCATGCTGGACGCCGATCCGCGCATCACGCACGTGGTCGCGGTGCATTGTGAAACGAGCTCCGGGATTCTCAATCCAATCGAAGAAATCGCCGCCACCACCGCTAAAAAAGGTCGCAAGCTGCTGATCGACTCGATGAGCGCATTCGGCGCGGTGCCGCTCGATGTGCGTCAGATTCCTTGCGAGGCGTTTGTCTCGTCGGCGAACAAATGCATCGAAGGCGTGCCCGGTTTCGGCTTCGTGATCGCTCGCAAGCGTGCGTTGCAGGAGGCCAAGGGCCGTAGTCATTCGCTCTCGCTCGATGTGTACGACCAGTGGGACGTGATGAACCGCACCGGCCAATGGCGCTTCACGCCGCCGACGCATACCGTCGCCGCGTTTATCGAAGCATTGCGTCTGCACAAGCTCGAAGGCGGCCAGGCCGGGCGTCTCGCGCGTTACGCGAACAATCGCGACGTGCTGGTCGCGGGCATGCAGGAACTCGGCTTCGAGCCGCTGCTGAACGCGCGTTGGCGCTCGCCGATCATCGTGACGTTTTTTGCGCCGGCGCATCCGTCGTTCAAATTCGAGCACTTCTATGAATTGATGAAGAAGCAGGGTTTCATCATCTATCCGGGCAAGCTGACGGTGGTGGACAGCTTCCGCATCGGTTGCATCGGTCAGGTGGATGAGCGCGTGATGCACCGCGTGGTGCGGGCCTGCGCGCAGTCGCTGCAAGCGATGGGCGTCGCGCATGCCGCGCCGCCGGCGGCGGCGCTCGAAGAGCGCAAGACTTTGGCCGAAGCGGCTTGAGCAGCGCGGCTTGAGTGCGGAATACAAACGCGCGGCACGTCGCGCGAGCCTTACAACCTCCAGAGAATCGAAGTAAATGAAACACGTAAAAGCAGTGATTTTCGACTGGGCCGGCACGGTGGTCGATTATGGTTCGTTGGCGCCGATGGGTGCGTTTGTCGAGACGTTCGAGCAGTTCGGCGTGTCGATCACGATCGACGAAGCACGTGGCCCGATGGGCATGGCCAAGCGTCCGCATATCGCGGCGCTGATGGCCTTGCCGCGCGTGTCGCAAGCATGGGCCGACAAGTACGGCCACAAGCCGGGCGAAGCGGACATCGACGCCGTGTACGACGTCTTCGTGCCGAAGAATATCGCGGTGGCCGCGAGCTACAGTTCGGTGATTCCGGGCGTGGCGGAAGTGACGAGCGCGCTGCGTAGCGACGACATCCGGATCGGCACGACCACCGGCTATACGCGCGAAATCATGGCCGAGATCGTGCCGGGCGCGGCGGCCCAGGGTTTTTCGCCGGATAGCATCGTGTGTACGGGTGACACGCCGGAAGGGCGTCCGTCGCCGTACATGATCTACAAGACGCTGCCGGAATTGGGTGTGTGGCGTGCGAAGGATGCGATCAAGGTCGACGACACCGAGGTCGGTATCGAGGAAGGGATCAACGGCGGCACGTGGGCGGTGGGTGTTGCCGTCAGCGGCAATGCCTTCGGTATGGCTGAGGACGACGTCAAGGCATTGGCGCCGGATGAATTCGCATGGCGGCGCAAGGTGGCGATCCAGAAGTTGCAGGCCGCCGGGGCGCACTATGTGATCGATAGCGTGGCGGATCTGATGCCGGTGGTGCGTGACATCGATGCGCGGTTGGCGCGAGGCGAGCGGCCTTAAGCGAATGCGAGGCACAAAGGCGTTCGGCTGCACCGCAGAAGATCCGGATTACGCGATCGCAGGTTGCAATTGTCTGCTGAATGAATCAGCTTCCTACCGCTCAAGTTTCGAATGCAGATGCCGTTGACACGAGCTAGTCACTTCCGGGAACCCAGCCGTGCAACTCGCTTACAGTAACGATCGTCTGTCCAGCAGGATGTTGGTTGATCCGTCCGCCGCTGGCGAACCCGAGGTGGAATCGTCGGTCATCGAGTGGTTGTTGCATGACGATCAGGTGATGCGCGAATGCTTCACGCACGCGGCGGAAATCCTGAAGAGCGTAACCGGCGCGGCGATCACCGCGATCACGTTGCTCGACAAGGAGCATCAGCACTACCGGGCCGAAGTCGGCATGGCGATGCCGCTCGTGACCCGCGCTCGTTCGCTGGCCGACTACGCGGTGCGCGACGCGGAGTTGTTCGTCATCGAGGATGCCCACGACGACACCCGTTTCGGTGAATGCATGCTGGTGCAGCGCCATCCCTTCGTGCGCTTTTACGCGGCGATTGCACTGCGCGCGCCGAACGGCGAGATCGTCGGCGCCCTGTGCGCGATGGACCCGGCACCCGGCCGCCTGGATGCGTCGCAACGCGGCGTGTTTTACCACCTGCGCGCGATGATCGAAAACGATCTGAAAATGCGCACGGCCACCGCGATCGACCCGCTCACCCAGTTGTACAACCGCCGCTTCCTGCTGGAAAGCATCGCGCGCAAGTGGAAAGACGCACGCGAGGGCGACGTGATGGGCTCGGTGGTGGTCGACGTCGACTGGTTCAAACAGTACAACGATACCTACGGCCACCAGGCGGGCGACCATTGTTTGCGCAAGGTGGCTTCGGTGATGCAGGCGGCGGCCGATGGCGAGCGCATCATCGCCGGGCGCATGGGTGGCGAGGAGTTCGGCCTGCTGGTGCTGCGAGCGGAGCCGGTGGCGCTTGAAGACACACTCGAAGCGCTGCGGCAGGGCGTCGAGGATCTGGCGATCGAACATCGCGCCTCGCCGCTCGGCATGGTGACGGTGAGCGTCGGCGCCTCGTTGACGCGCATGACCGAGGGGTCGCGGCTGGCGCATCGCGAGGGCTTCGCGAGCGCGGACCGGGCGCTGTATCGCTCAAAACACGACGGCAGGAATCTGGTGACGATGGCTTAGGGCAGGCCGCCTCGCGCGGGGACGGGTCTATACGGAAGCTCGCTGACGACGGTGCGGTTCCCGTCGGATCATAGCGGCGCGATAATGCACTGCAGTCCACACAGACGACCCGGCCGGTTTAGCCGGACGGCGTCGCTAACCGGTGCAAGCGGAGGCGGCCTATGAACGCGCTTGGCAGATCCACACTGCTGGTTCTCACCCTGGCGTCGGCGGTTTCAATGGCCGATGACCAGACGCCCATGACCAAAGAAGCACTGGCGAAGGCGGTGCCAGGCTCGACGATGGAGCGCACGAACGACAGCGGACGAGTCAGGAACTGGACCAATAACGAAGACGGCAGCGCCACGATCACGCGCATGCCCCGACCAGGCGGCAAGCAGGGCGTGCAGAAGACATCCGGACACTGGTCGATTTCCAATGACGGCCGCTACTGCCTGACCGAAGACTGGTCCACCAAAGAAGGCGGTCCTGTGGACTGGTGCCGTCACGTCGTGGCCGGACCCGGTGGGGCACTGCAGTTCGTCAACTGACCTTCGCGCAGTGCCCGCACCCTGGCGCTCGCTCATGGCGTTGCAGTTATCAGCTTCAGCCCCGCAGGCAGCGATTCTCCGAACACCCGGCCTTCGTCGGCGTCATCGAGTTCCACGGTCTCGCCGACCATCGCGATCCACGCGCGCGGCGCATTGGCCGCTTCGAGTTTGCGCACCACGGTATGGCGCAAGTCTTCGGGCAGGTCGCGCGAGCGGTCGCCGGTCATGCGGGCGATCTGCACGGCGGCGAACGCTGCGGGGTCGACCTTCTTCCAGTCGAGCGCGAGGATCGTGTTCAGCCAAAGCGCCGCGATGTCCGGCGGCACGACGCTATGCGCGCTGCCATAGAACGGCCGCCGCGCACCGATGCGCCCGACCGCCCACCAGCTCTGATGATTTTCCGCGGGTTTCTTCAAGCGCGTGAGCACTGATTCGCCGAGCTCGATCTTGCGTTCGACCGGAATGCGTTCGAGCGACGCGCTTAGCCTGACCATGTCGGTGAAGCCGGTTTTCGACACGTCGAAGGGCAGTTTGTGACGCGATTGCGCGGCCGTTTGCAGATAGGCCATCGCGTCGAGCACGCGTAGTTGCGCGCTTTCGTCGAGCCCGCCCGCCGCGCGGCGCCATAGCGTCCACCATTCCGACCACACCTGGCTTTCGTTGACGTACTGGATGCCGTCGTCGAAGAGCGACCAGAGTTGCTCCACACGCCATTCGTCGAGCGGATAGCCGAAGCCGGGCCGCACGCAATAGCCTGCGAGATTCAGCCACAAGCGTTCGTGGTCCGCCGAGCGCCGCCGGCGCCGCGCACGCTCCCACAGCGCGCCGAACAGTTCACGCAGCAGCGCGCTGTTCCAACCTTCGCGCGGGCCGAGCAGTTGTTCGAGTTGCGAGCGCAGGCGT
This sequence comes from Paraburkholderia sp. GAS32, assembly GCF_050434225.1. NCBI lineage: Bacteria > Pseudomonadati > Pseudomonadota > Betaproteobacteria > Burkholderiales > Burkholderiaceae > Paraburkholderia > Paraburkholderia sp. GAS32. The sequence continues at coordinate 59,685 of NZ_JBNPVS010000027.1, forward strand.
TTGATTTCTTTCGGGTCGACGTTTTGCGCGCGTGTGCCGAAGCAGCGGTCGATATGGTCGATCGCCTGGTCGAGCGCGGGGTGCCGGGCTTGTGACGCATCCGCCGCCAGGTTCACCTGAGCATCTTCGCGGCGCAACTGGAATTCGAGCAGCCAGCGCTGCGCCGGATTGTCGAGCTCGATGCAGTGGACTTCGAGCGTGCCCACTTCCGTGAGAGAGGTTGCGATCTGTACCGCGGTTTCGCCGCGCGTCGTGCTCGCGCCGCGCTGTTGCACGATCGTCGCAATAGGTGGCAGCCGAACGAAATCGCCTTGTGCAAGGTCGGCCATCTCGCCTGGTTGATAGATCGTATCCGCGCTTGAAGAGGCCAGGTGAAAACGCACAGGGTGCCCGAGGCGCAGCGCGAATGTTCGGTCTTCGATCCGGATTTCGTGGCCTTCTTCGGTGCCGCGCGGCAGCAGGCAGATGCCGCGTTGCGCCGGTTCGGCGTCTCGTTCGTCATCGCCGGTTTCGTCGAGAACGAGGAAGTAACTGCGTGCCGAGCCGCCACCGATTTTCGGCGCCTGGCCAGCGCGCGCGAGGGCATAAGCGACCGCGCCGCGCGCCACGGCGACGTCGGGATTGTCGTTGTGCAGAACGTTGAGCGATTCGCCGCGCCACGTGCTCAAGGTGCTGGACAGGCGGTGCGCGAGCGCTTCAGCGCGGAACACGCCGCCGTTCAGTAACAGCGTGTCAGGCACCGGCAAAGACTCGTCCTGAGCTTCGCTCATATCGGAAGGAAGCGCGGAGGAATCAGAAGCGGAACCCAGCGCCTTACGCGACTGCGCCGCGAAGCGGTTCAGAAACGCCGCGATATGACGCGTGACCGCCGCGTCGGTGGCATAGGGCAGGCCGAACTCGACGATCGCGCCGCGCGGCCTGCCGGGCCGTTCGTTCGATGCCACCGCCGGAAAGAATCCGTCGACGATGATCTGCTCGACTTCCTCGCGCGTGACCTGCGCCGTGCGCGCGCCGCCGATCAGCTTCGAGCCCGCGCCGAGCAGCGTGATCGAAGCCGACTCCGGCGCGTCTGGGCCAAGCAGTTGTTCCTTCGCGCCGCGGCAACGCTCGACCAGTTGTGAGAGGCTCGCCGCCGATAGACGCGTGCGCTCGTTACCCGCTTGAGGCAAACGCGCCTCGACGCGATGCGCGAGCGCAAGATCCATGTTGTCGCCGCCGAGCATCAGATGGTTGCCCACGCCGATGCGCGTGAGCTCCGGCTCGCCGTCGCGCATGCGGACTTCGATCAGCGTGAGGTCGGTGGTGCCGCCGCCCACGTCGCAGATCAGCACGAGTCGCGTGTCCGACAGTTCGGTCGCAAGGCTTTCGCGATGATGAAACAGCCAGTCGTAGAACGCGGCCTGCGGTTCTTCGAGCAGCCTTAATGTGGGCAGGCCCGCCATCCGCGCTGCTTCCACCGTCAGCGCTCGTGCGCCTTCGTCGAAAGAAGCGGGCACCGTCAGCACGATGTCTTGCGCTTCGAGTGGCGCGTCGGGAAAGCGTTGATTCCAGGCCGCCCGCACGTGCGCCAGATAGCTCGCGCTGGCTTCGACCGGCGAGACCTTGCGGACATCGTCCGCGGCGCCCCACGGCAGGATCGGCGCGACCCGGTCCACCGACGCGTGCGACAGCCAGCTTTTCGCACTCGCCACCAGCCGTCCCGGCACCTGGCCGCCGAGCGCACGCGCGAGCCTGCCGATCACTACCGGTGGATCCTGCTGACTTCCGGCAGCGTTACCGATCGAACCGTCAGGCGCGCGCCACGGCAACTGCAAATCGCCCGCACGCAGCTCGCCCGGCGCAGCGTGATACCGCACCGAAGGCAGCAGCGGCCGTGCGGAGACTTCGCCGAGACTGACCAACTGATCGATCTCGAATACGCGAATCTCCTGCGAGCCTGCTGCAGCATAGGCCAGCACCGTGTTACTGGTGCCGAGATCAATGCCGACGCTGTAGCGCTTCTGCTTCACTTCAGTCATGCATTCGCGTTGCCGCGCACGTCGAACTCGACCTTCCAGCGTTCGTCGGTGCCGCGCGGCACGGCTTCGAGTTCGAGCGTGCCGGCTTCCGTCACGCGCGCATGCAGCTTCACCGGCACGACTTCACCAGCGGTGCGGCCGGCGGACGGCAGCGTCGCCTGGATTTCCTCCAGTTCCTGCAACTCCTCGGGCCCCCAGAAGTCGAGCAGCGTGCCGACCTGATCCTGACGACGCACCGACGATCCGAAGAAACGGAAGTGCACCGGCTCGCCGACGACCAGGCCGAACTCCTGCGCCGGCAGTTCGGCGTCCGTACCTTCCTCCATGCCGAACGGCGCGACGCACAGCGCCTGCACCGGCGGCTCGAGACCGGGGACGGCGGGCATCGCCGATTCGATCGCGATGTAATACGCGCGTGCGGTGCCGCCACGAATACGCACGCCCTGGCCGCGTCGCACGTAGCCGTAATAAGCCGCGCCACGCGCGACGGCGAGATCGAGATCCGCGCCTTCGAGCAGGCGTGCCTGCGGCGCACCTTCGGCACCGAGCCAGCCATGGAGCGTGCCCATGATCCGCTCGACTAGCAGCGGCGACTTGAACACGCCGCCGTTGAAGAGCACGGCTGTGGGGTGCAGGAACGTCGCGCCTTCCGTCGTGGTGATATCGCGCAAGCCTTCGAGTTCGGCCAGCGCGCCCACCTGACGGCCAAGGAAGGCCGCCAGATGCCGCGTGATGCCCGCGTCCTGCGCATACGGCAGGCCGAGTTGCGTCAGACCGGCACGCGCGCGGCTCACCGGACGCGCCGCGCTATCCACCTGCGGGAAAAAGCCTTCGAGGATCGTCTGGGTCAACTCCGCACGCGTGAGTTCGGTGCGAATCGAACCGCCGATCAGCTTCGAACCGCGGCTCGGTACGACGAGCGGTACGGTATCGGTCGACGGATCGCTGAGCAGCGTTTCCTTCGCCGAGCGGCAGGCATAGGTGAGGGCGCGCAGTTGCCACGCGTCGGCCTGGGTACCCTGCGCGGCAAGTTTGCGCGCGACCACGTGGGCAAGCGCGAGGTCCATGTTGTCGCCGCCGAGCAGAATGTGTTCGCCGACCGCGACGCGATGCAGTTCGAGATTGCCTTCGCGCTCGATCACGGCGATCAGCGAGAGGTCGGTCGTGCCGCCGCCGACATCGACCACGAGAATGATGTCGCCGACCTTGACCTGCTTGCGCCATTGGCCGCCGCTCTTCTGAATCCAGCTATAGAGCGCGGCTTGCGGTTCTTCGAGCAACGTCATACGTCCGTAACCGGCGGCTTCCGCTGCTTCGGCGGTCAACTCGCGTGCGGCCGGATCGAACGATGCAGGGATCGTTACCGTGATGTCTTGCTCGCTGAACGGTGCGTCCGGATGCGCGTGATCCCACGCTTCGCGCAGGTGCGTCAGATAGCGCACCGAGCTTTCGAGCGGCGACACGCGAGCGACTTCAGGCGGCGCGTCGTTCGGCAGAATCGCCGCGCGACGATCGACGCCGGGATGGCACAGCCAGCTCTTGGCGCTCGACACGAGCCGAATCGGCGTGGCCGCGCCGCGGCTGCGGGCGAACTCGCCGACTGCGAATTCGCGCTGGCCGGTCCACGGGAGGTACAGGTCGCCGGAGGCGAGTTCGTCCGGATGCGGCAGGTAGAGGAACGAGGGCAGCAGATCGAGGTTGTCGATCGCGCCGGGACCGGTAAGTTGAGCGACCGGCAGCACGCCTTGGGCGGTCTTTTCACCATCGCTGGCCGTGGTGTCCACGTAGGACAGCGCGCAGTGCGTGGTGCCTAGATCGATACCGATTGAAAAGCGTGCGTCGCTCATAGCTCCACCTCGGCCGGTGCGATTACCTTGGCGTTATGGCTGTCGGTCAGCTTCGGCAGACGCACTTCGTCGACACGCCAGCCGCGGTGGCTGATGCTGCCGTTGAACGGCGCCTTGCCGACCACATTGCCGGTCAGGCGAATCGAGGTGGCGTCGAAACCTTCGGCCAGCGTCACGCGGCTGCCTTCGGCTTCGTCGCGCACCGGACGGATCGTGAAATGCTCGCGCAGCGTCGTGCGGCAGCCGTCGTGCACGAGGCGGGCGGCGGCGCCGATGTCGGCGTCGCTATAGGCCTTGATATCTTCTTCGACGAAATCGATGAAGCGCGCGTCGCGTTGCAGCAGGCCAAGCAGTTGGAGTGCGGCGTCCGGGCTCGCTTCTTTCAGCGTGGGCGCCGGTTGCGGGGCTGGAGCCGGTGCCGCGGCAGGAGCGGGCGTGGGTGCGGGTGCAGCGCTCGCGGCAGCGACGCCACCTGCGTCGCCGTTACGCAGACGCAGCACCCCGGCGGCGAATTCGCCATCGCCGAGGATGCTGAAAAACGTACTGACGGCAAGTGAAATCCTGCCGAGGAAAGACGGGTTCGAATCGGTCATGAATGCTCCTGAGGGGCTCTGTTAAAGGACGAGCTGTCCTGGCTGCGCCGCACGCGACGGGCCTGAAGTGCCTGATTGGCGTGCGGGGCCGTCGTCATGCGTCATTGCGAGGGTCGGCGGCAAGCCTGCCGCCGAGGTCTGATTCATCCGGATTCGCGGCGCGTTTTGCGCGCGCGAAACCGGTATTTTGCCTTGTCGCGCGCCCGACGCGGGCAAAGGCGGGAATTCTAGCGGCTAATGGGTGGAGATTGGCGGGTGGCGCAGGCCGTCTTCCGGATGTACCCGGCTGCCCATTTCACGCGGCGTGCGGCCCGAATTCGGCCACCACCTGATCGATAAACGCGCGCAATTTCGGGGTGGCGCGGCTGGCCGGAAACACTAGGTGCATGGGTCGCGCGGGTGCTTCGTAGCTGTTCAGCAGGCGTACCAGCCGGCCCGCGGCGAGTTCGTCCTTCACCGCCACTTCGGGCGCGAGGATCACGCCGCCGCCATTGAGGGCCGCGGCCAGCAGCGCTTTCACGTCGTTGGCCTGAAAGCGGCCTGAGATCGGCACCACGTGTTCGCCCTGGGCATCGGCGAAATGCCATTCGGTCTGAACCGGCAGGCTCGTATAGACGAAGCTCAGGCACTCGTGCTCCGCCAGCGCTTGCGGCGTCTGCGGCTCGCCGCGCTCGGCCAGGTAGTCAGGCGACGCACAGGCGACCAGCCGGTACGGCATCAACTGTCGGGCGATCAACGACGAATCCGACAGCGAGCCGAGACGGATCGCGGCTTCATAGCCTTCGTCGATCAGATCGACGAAGCGGTCGGTCAGCGCCAACTCGACCCGTACCTCGGGATTGGCCTTCAGGTAGCGCGTGATCATCGGCGCGAGACAGCAGGTGCCGAAGGTCACTGGCGCGGTGATGCGCAGACGCCCGCGCGGCGAGGCAGACAGCTCCTGCGCGACCAATTCGGCCGCGTCGGCATCCGCCAGCAGTGCCTTGCAGCGTTCGTAGAAAATCTGGCCGATCTCCGTAAGGCTCTGGCGGCGCGTGGTCCGGTTAAGCAAACGCGCGCCAACGCGCTCCTCCAGCGTACTGACATGCTTGCCGGCCATCTGCGCGGAGATGCCGAGGGCGAGCGCAGCCGCGGCGAACGAACCGCTGTCGGCGGTTTTCACGAACACGGCCATGCTGGTCAAACGATCCATGATTCACCACTGTTGGTTTCGACAGTCATCAAATTACGCCTGTTTATCCGATGTAAGTTTTGAATCATAGTGCTTCTCATCGATGGGCGGGCACTCAACCGAGTGCTCCGCGGATAAACATGGAGTGTGAAACATGAAGATAGGCATTCTCGGCGCCGGCTTTCTCGGCCGCGCGATGGCGACCGTCGCGAAGATCCATGGTCACGAAGTCATGATCAGTAATTCCCGTGATCCGCGGACCTTGATCAGTACGGCCGCGGCACTTGGCTGCGCGCTCGGCACGGCTGAAGAGGCGGCGAAGTTCGGCGACGTGGTGGTGGTGACCGTGCCGTTCAGCAACATTGACGCGCTGCCGGTTGCGGCGCTCGACGGCAAGATCGTGATCGACACGTGCAACTACTATCCCGACCGCGACGGCCACATCGAGGCGCTCGAGAGTCGCTCGACGACCACCAGTCAGATGCTGGCCGCCGCATTGCCGGGCGCAAAGGTGGTCAAGGCCTTCAACGCGATTCTGGCGAGGGACCTCGAAACGGACGGCAAGCCTGCCGATGCGCCGAACCGCCGGGCATTGCCGTTCGCCGGCGATGACGAGCAGGCCAAACACATCGTGCGCGAGCTTCTCGATCAGTTCGGCTTCGATCCAGTCGATGCCGGTGCGCTCGCCGACAGTTGGCGCTTCGAGCGTGCTAAGCCGGTCTATTGCATTGCGCTGGATCGCGCGGGCATCGTCGAAGGATTGGCGGCGGCGCAGCGGGACGTCGAGTTACCGCATGGATCGTGGCGGCATTGAGTGGAACGTGGCGATGTGTTCCCAAAATTAAATCGATGTGCGACTATGCCCTCCATGGAATCCCGTAACGTACTGTTCATCTTTCACCACCATCACGGTCGCATGCGTTGCGCCGTGGTTCGTTACGTCCATAGCAGGGAATCGGGACTTTACTGATCCCGTTTCATGCACCAACGACCAAGGCGCCCCAGGGCGCCTTTTTTTATTTCTACGCACAAGAGACCAGACATGACCATGATCCGTGGAACCCGTTTTATCGTCGGAACCGAAGCCGCACAGATTCGTGCACTCGAAAATCGCTTCCGGAGCTACCTTCATTGAAGCCGGGGCAGAGGAGGCGATCGTTCCCGCGCTCTGGGGACAAGACACCTTCATCCAGAAAGCCGGTGGCAGTGAGGTCATCGGGCAGATGTGGGCTTTCCCGGACAAGAAAGGCAGACCCTGCTGTCTGATCCCGGAAGCGACAGCGCTGTTCCAGGAGCGCTGCAAGGAATTGCTGGGACGGCAAACGGAGCGCATGGTGTTCTACGTCGCGCGGTGCTATCGGTATGAGCGGCCTCAGGCAGGCCGTTACCGCGAATTCTCGCAACTCGGCTTCGAATATCTTTGCCCGGATCCGCAACGGGCCAACGTGCGCAGTCAGGAGATCGTGGCGGGTTTTCTGGATTCCTTCGGACTGCGCTACGAAATCGACAGTTCGGCTCGACGCGGTCTTAGCTATTACCTGAACGGCATGGGCTTCGAGATGCGCTGCACCGAACTCGGCGCGCAACAGCAGATCGTCGGCGGTGGGGCGTATCGGGAAGGTGCGGGTTTTGGCATCGGCGCAGAACGGTTGCTGCTGGCGATGGTGGCTCAAGGAATCGTATAGAGGGCTAACTCATCGCATCGAGCAACCCATACCACGCAACCCCGGCGCTGATATAAAAGCGCTGAAGCGCATGCAGCGGGATCCGTCGGATTGATGTCGGCGGCAACGGCAGTCCACGCGTCGCGCCTGCCAGATGCGCGGCGAGGTGTTTGCCGAGCGTCGTTGCCATCGCGATGCCGCGGCCGTTGTAGCCCAGCGCGATCGTCAGCCCCGGTGCGGGAAGATGAACATGCGGCAGGAAATCCCGCGTGATGGCGATGCGCCCGGCCCAGCGATACTCGTACTCGACGTCCGCCAGTTGCGGGTACAACAATCTGGCCGCACGTTCGAGGTGTGCCCAGTCCGCCGCGCCGCGTGGTTCGCGAAAAGGTCCGCGGCCGCCGATCAACAGGCGGCCTTCGCTGTCGCGCCGGAAGTACAACAGCAAGCGCCGCGAATCCGACGCCACTTCGCGCCCGGGCAGTATGCTTGCGCTGATCCTCGCGGCGAGCGGCTTCGTCGCCACGATGAAGCTGTTCGCCGCGATCACCGACTGCGCGATCCCCGGCCACAGCGAATCGCTGTATCCATTGGTTGCAAGCAGGACCTGACGCGCGTCGATGGTCGGTCCTTGAGCCGTGTGAATGCGCCATCCATCGGCGCGTTGTTCGAGGCGGCTCGCGGCCGTCGCGCCGTGAATCGCCACGCCACGCGCGAGGGCCGCGCGTGCGAGTCCACGCGCGTAGCTGAGCGGTTGCACGCTGCCCGCGCGCCGGTCCACCCATCCTCCGACAAACGCATCCGTGCCGAGCCGCTGCGCAATCTGCGCGCGATCGAGCAACTCGACGCGCGCGCCACGCGATTCCCACTGACGCGCACGCGCATGCAGCGTATCGAGCAGCCTGGTCGAATGCGTGGGCTGAATCCAGCCGGCGCGTGTCGCATCGCATGCAATACCGTGGCGCTCGACCAGATCGAACACCGTGTCGGCTGCGCCACCCACCATCCTGACGAGCGCGTCGCCGTCGTCCGGGCCGAAACGGCGCATGAGCTCGTCGGGGTCGTACTTGAGACCCGGAATCACCTGTCCACCATTGCGTCCCGATGCGCCCCAGCCCGGCTCGTTCGCATCGATCACGCAGACGTCCACACCGAGTTCGCTCAAATGCAGCGCCGTGGATAAGCCCGTGTAACCCGCGCCCACAATCGCCACCTGAACACGCTTCGGTGCATCGAGAGGCGGCGTGCGCACCGCGGCCTCAGCGGTGGCAGCCCAGAGCGACGGCGGCAACGGCTGGCCGGCTTCTACTGACTTCATTGCGCGATTCCGTTCGACGTGGGCGTGAGCATGCGGCGCAGAAAATCGCGCGTGCGCGGATGAGAGGGCCGCTCGAGCAGATCGGCTGCCGCGCCTTCCTCGCAAATGGTGCCGTCGTACAGAAAGCACACGCGATCGGCCACTTCGCGTGCGAAGCCCATCTCGTGCGTGACAACAATCATCGTCATGCCGTCGTTCGCGAGTTGCCGCATCACGCCGAGCACTTCGCCGACGAGTTCCGGGTCGAGCGCGGAAGTCGGTTCGTCGAACAGAATCGCTTTCGGCTCCATCGCCAGTGCACGCGCAATGGCGACGCGCTGTTGCTGGCCGCCCGAGAGCTCGGCTGGATACGCGCCCATCCGGTGCGCGAGGCCAACCTTGTCGAGCAGATGCCGCGCTTTCTCGCGCGCCGCATCGCCGGCTTCCTTTTTCACATAGAGCGGCCCTTCGCAGACGTTCTCCAGCACCGTGCGATGCGGAAACAGATTGAAGCGCTGAAACACCATGCCGACCTGCGTGCGCAATTCATGGATGTGCTTCGACCTGGCGTCGACGCGCACGCCTTCGACGGCGATCGTGCCTGCGTCGTAGGTTTCGAGACCGTTGATGCAACGCAGGAGCGTCGACTTGCCCGAGCCCGAGGGCCCAATCAGACAGACGACCTGGCCGGCTTCGACGTTGAGGCTGACGCCCTTGAGCACTTCCTGATCGTGGAAGCGCTTGTGAATGGATTGAACTTCGATCATCGCTTTCCCTTCTGACCGAGACGGCGCTCGAGGCGCCGCAAGCCGTAGACGAGCGGCAGGCTGAGCGCGAGATAGAGCAGCGCGACGAGCGTGAATACCGTCATGTTCTGGAACGTCGACGACGCAATCAACTGGCCGGCGCGCGTCATTTCCGCGACGGTGATGGTCGAGGCCAGCGACGAGTCCTTCAGCATCATCACGAGCGTGTTGCCATACGGCGGCAGCGCGATTCGAAACGCTTGCGGCAGGATCACGCGGCGCATGATCAGCCCGCCACGCATGCCGATGGATTGCGCGGCTTCGATCTGGCCGTGGTCGATTGCCTGGATGCCGGCACGAAAGTTCTCCGCCTGATACGCCGAATAGGCAACGCCCAGCCCGATGAAACCCGCCTGGAACGCGCTCAACTGCACGCCGAGATCGGGCAGCACGAAGTAGATGTAGAACAGCTGCACGATGATCGGCAGGCCGCGAATCACGTTGATGAACGTGGCCGCCGCGTTCGAGAGCACCTTGTTCGACGACACGCGCATCAGCGCCAGCACGAGCCCGAGGAGCGTACTGAGAACGAACGCGCAGAAGGTGATCTCGACGGTGACGACCGCGCCTTTCAGCAGGATCGGCAGGAAGTCGAGCGCATTCTGGATGAACATGACGTGATCTCCTCAGGAAGCGAGCCGCGTCATTCCACCTGCCACTTCTTGATGATCTGCGTGAGCGTGCCGTCTGCCTTGATCTTGCGGATACCGGCGTTCAGCTTCTCCAGCGTTGCGTTATCGCCCTTGCGCACCACGAAGCACAGTTGACCCTTCACGCTCGGCTGATAACCGTCGACGAGGCGCAACTGCGGGTTCGGGTTCTTCTGCAACTGGTACGCGATGATCGGATGATCGCCGAAGCCAGCCTTGATACGGCCGAGCGCGACGTCGCGCATGATGTCGGCGACCGAGTCGTACGTGCGCACCTCCTTGAAGATGCCTTTCTTGTTCAGCGCGTCGACGAAGGCCGTGCCCACTTGCGCGCCGACCACTTCGCCCTTGAGGTCGTCCATCGACGTGTACTTGCCCTTGTCGTCGGCGCGCACGATCAGACCTTCGCCATACGAATAGACCGTGTCGGAGAAGTCGACGACCTGCTCGCGGGCCGGCGTCTTCAGCATGGCGGCGGAGATCACGTCGATCTTCTTCGTGGTGAGCGACGGGATCAGCGCGGAGAAGGTGGTCTGTTCCACCTTCACGTCGAAACCGGCGGCCTTGCCGGTTGCGGTGATCGCATCGACCAGCAGACCCTGGATCGAATTGCTCTTCACGTCGAGGAAGGTGAACGGCACGCCGGTGGCCGTCGCGCCGACCGTGTACTCCGGCTCGGCGGCCGCCATGGCCGGCGTTGCTGCGAGGACCAACAGCGCGACGGCTGCGCCGGCGATGCGCTTGACTAACTGGATCATGAGATTCTCCACGACGGTGACGGACTACGATTGAGGAATCGGTGACTGGTGTGACTTCATCATATTCGAGTCAAAAATATCGAATAACATTATTTGCGTATCGATATGCGATATGCTAACGTCAATGCATCACGATCACCATTGGGTATTTCCATGAGCGGCAAAGGGGTGGAGCAGGCAAGCGAGAGCGAAGCGCCGGACGCGCTCTTCAATCAATCGCTGGAAAAGGGCATCGCGGTGCTGCGCGCATTCAGCGCGCAACGCCGGACCATGAGCCTGCCGGAAGTGGCCGAGGCGACTTCGATCACGAAGAGTTCGGCGCAACGGATGATCTACACGCTGGAGAAGCTCGGCTACGTGCGCAAACATCCGCGCACGAAGCGCTATCAACTCACCCCGCGAGTCGTGCAGATTGGCTTCAACTACCTCGCGGCGGATACGCTCATCGACGTGGCCAATCCGTTCCTGTCCGAACTCACGAACGTGACCGGTGAGACGACCAGCCTGACCGAACCGGACGGCGCCGAGATGCTGTACGTCGCGCGTTTTGTCTGCATGAAATTCGTGCCGATTCACATGCCGATAGGCAGCCGTATTCCGATGTACTGCACCGCCTCGGGCCGCGCCTATCTGAGCGCGCTGCCGGACGACGAAGTGCGCGCGCTGCTCGAGGCGAACGACCGTGTCGCGCATACGCAGTACACGGTGACGGATATCGGCGACATCGAGGCGCTGCTCGCGGAGGCGCGCCGCAGGGGTTATACGTCGAACCGTGAGGAACTGTTCATCGGCGACATGACGATTGCGGCGCCCGTGCTGGATGGCGAAAGAAGACCCGTGGCATCGGTGCACGTGGTCGCGCCGACCAGTCGCTGGACGCTAGCCGATGCCGAGCAGCGCCTCGCCCCCGCGGTGATCGATTGCGCGCGTGGCATTAGCAATTCGATCAGGACGCTGGGTTGACCTATCCGTGCAATTCGCCGACAAGGCGGGAGAGGCGGGCAATACGGTGGCGATACATCGGCGCCTGCGGAGAATTTTTCAGATGTTCGACGCGATCGCGCCAGTAGGTCGGCGGAAAAGGTTTTTGCGGCGCGCATGCGACTACGCGTTCAAGATGAACGAGTTCGCTTTCGAAAAGATGGTGGTGCATTGTCCGATTTCCCCGTGGATGGCCAGTCTGGTCCGTTCGCGACGCCGCTAACTATCTGACACCGCTCAGGGCTTCTAAAGCAGATTCTCGTCCGTGCAGTGGATCTGCGCGGTAATGCAATGCAAAAAAGACCGCTTACCTGGCTATCCAGAAAAATCCGTGGGGGTGGCCGGGTGCGCGAGTGCCGCAGAGTGCTTCACGCAGGATCGGTCGATGTGCCGCGATTGACGCAGGCAAGTAAAAAGGGCGGGCCGCCGCTGCTTGTCCACGCAAAGGGAGGCAACGACGGCCGAACCTCGCAGTGGTCTGCCTGATGCATAGCCAGGCGGATTCCACCATGTCGGCGTTACGCATTGCAACGATCTTCTCTATGGAAGTATTCGGTTGCCACGTGCCGACACACAACAGTTGCAGCTACAACAACAGCACAGCCCTCTCTCAATCCCCCGCCAGCGAGTTGGTATCGTTGGCGTCGATCGCGCGTCGAGCATGGTTCGGATCACTAACCGCAGGATCGTGATGACTTACGGCGATCCCTCGATCAGCGATGCCGGCGATCCAGAAACAAGCGGGACGTCGCCGGACGTCGGTGCGTCGAACACATTGCAGCGCGCGATCTTTTTTTGGTCCCCCCGGTTCCCCAGCTTGTCGGGCAGGTTTATTGCACGTTCTGGGCACTGCTACCGCCTCGGTGGGTTGTTTTTATCAGGCGGTGGCAGATATCAAATCTATATACGCAATGACCGTGCCATGCTGCAAAGCCGCATGGCGGCGGGAACAGTGGAACATTTCAGTCGCGACATTGGACAATCCCGTCCATACGTTTTCCTGAAATTGGACGATTTCGTCCATTTGGCTATTCCGGGCACGTTGAAGGACTATTTACTGCTGCCAAAGAACGCGGCGCCCAGTAGCAGCGGTTCCAGGTCTTCCCCGCGTAACTCATATGCCATTTGTTATTCCTTTCGTGTAGACGTCGATAGAAACTTCGCGCTGAAGTTCGGCGAGCAAACTCATGGCGCTGGTGACACGCGTGGTCGAATCAGTCGTCAGCGAGCGCAAACCGCGCTCGAGGATGTCGATTGCTTCGGCGATGCGGCCGGTGGCGCGCAGCAGATCGGCGAGATAACGCGCGGCGTCCACGCGCGCCGGCACCGAGCCGAACGCGAGCGCAGTGGACAACGCGGTACGCAAGCCCAGTTCCGCAGCGTTCACCTCGCCGAGTGCCCACTGGGCGCGCGCCCGGGTGACCAGGAGTTCGCCCAGGTAGACCCGTTCCTGACGGGCGAGGGTTTCATCGATCGCGGCGGCGAGCATCGCCTCGCACGTTTTCGCACGGCCGGCGCGCAGCAGCAGCTCGCCGTGCTGCCATGCCATGAAGGAATAGAACAGCGCACCGCCGTTGCAAACGACGTGGTTATCGTAGCCGTCGAGCATGACAGTTTCCGCTTCGTCGGAATGGCCGAGCGCACTGAGGTGGCATGCGCGAAGGACCTGCCCGACGCCCCGGTAGAACGCGAAGCCGTTCGCGATCGAGACTGACTCGAGTTCGCTCGCGAGGTGTCCTAGCCGGTCCATGTCTTCGAACAGGCAGGCGAGCCAGGCGGCGCCCTGCAGGTTGACGGCATGAGCGAACGCGTGCGCGCCGGGCTCCGATGAGCGCAGGATCAACATCTCCATGGCGCGCCGCGCCTGCACGAATGCGCCGATCTGGTAGGCCGCGAGTCCTTCGAAAGTCAACGCGAGACTGGCGAGATCGATCCCTTGCGAACCCGTACGGGTGTCGTCGCGCGTCACGCCAAGCAGGTTGCCGCGCGCGAGACAGGCGAGGGCTTCCTCGCTGTCACCGAGCCAGAAGAGGGTGTTGGTCATCGCGACGTGAGCTTCGTCGAGCGACACCCGGTCACCGCCGTTCTGCGCGCGCTCCAGCATGTTTTGCGCGGTTGCACGCGCCTGTTTGAGTTGGAGCGTCGTCAACTGCGTGGTCCAGACGCCGAACTGGATCGCGGCGATTTCGGCGGGCGTGCAGACGCCTTCGCCGATGGCCAGCGCGGCGGCGTAGCAGGCGGTGGCCTCCGCGTAAAGCCAGCCGTGCACGCTACGCAGGCTCATGCCGAGCAAGCGGTAGGCATCGAACTGAAGACGACGCGCGGCCTCCTGTTCATGGGGCGTCTGTAGCAGGTCGAGGCAGCGGCGCAACGGCGGAATGGCTTCGGCGAACTTCGATTCCTCGATCAGCGCGCTCGCATGTTCGAGACACTTGCGCGCTTCCCGGTGATGTTCCTCGCGCGACTTCAGACGCCGCTCGATTGTCTTGCGGCCCACACCCAGCAGGGTGGCCGCCGCACTCTTGTTGTGCCCGGTCCGTTCGAGCGCGCGGTCGATCAAAAGGTCTTCGGCGGCGGCGAGTTTGTCGCGCCCTTCGAGTTGCAGCAGCATGTCGGCGAGGCTGGCGCGCGACACCGGTCCGCCGGTTTCGTTGGCGAGAAACGGCTCGAGCGAGTCGACGTCGATGTTCGTGTTTTCGGCGAGCACGCTCAACTGGCTGATCAGGTTGCGCAATTGCCGGATGTGGCCCGGCCATGCGTGCTGGGCAAGCCGGCGGACGGCGGCCGGCGAAAACTCCAGACGGCGCGTGTGCTGCGACGCGAAGTGGGTGACAAGCGCGGGGATGTCCTCGACGCGCTGTTCGAGTCCGGGCACGGCAAGCACGAAAACCGCGAGCCGGTAGAAGAGGTCTTCGCGGAAGAGCCCTTCGCGTGCGAGTTCGCGCAGGTCGCGGTGGGTCGAGGCAACCACGCGTCCTGCGAAGTGCAGACTGGTGGACGAACCAATCGGACGGAAAGTTCGCGTTTCGAGTACGCGCAGCAGTTTGGGTTGCAGCGCGAGCGGCAGTTCGCCGATTTCATCGAGCAGCAGCGTGCCCTTGCCGACCTGCTGCAAAAGTCCCGGGCGGTTTTCGCCCGCGCCGGTGAAGGCGCCTTTAACGTGCCCGAACAATTCGGCTTCGACGAGGTTCTCTGGAATCGCGCCGCAGTTGACGTCGACGAAGGGTTGATCCTGGCGCAGGCTGTGTGCGTGCACACGGCGAGCGACCAGTTCCTTGCCTGAACCAGTCGGCCCAAAAATGAGCAAGGGATGATCGGTGGGGGCAACCCGATCGATCATGCGGACCAGTTGGCGAAACGCTGGCGCGCCGCCCACGAAGGCGCCGGAATCAGCCTTGTCGTGAGCGAACGGAACGTCAGGGGTGTAACTCATTACAAAATACGCTCCACGTGATCCGCGCGTGGAACAACGCGGAAATTGGCGTCGAAAAAGACGGGGCGGACGGCGATGCATCGGTCTGGTGCCTGGCCAGGTTTTCCGATTGCGTTGTCGGAACGTCCGTCTCAATTAAGAGACAGAGTATGACGGCTTGTCGCCGATGTTGTCTTTTCGAAAATAACCCTCGCAACAGCGCGATTGCGGATTGCATCGCCATGTGCTGGGAGCCTGGCAAGCAGATGGGTTCTCTGCGGCGGAGGGGAGCGTAGAAATGAAAGTATCAGCGGGGAATGTGAATGTCAGCGGGAAATGAAACGTGTCCCGGGTGCCTTACCGGGCTCATCAAATCCCGCTACCGCTTTATGGCGCGACAGGCCACGCTGCGATTACAGCCAGCGCCAGACGCCCGCGGCCCAACCGGTGAGTGGCATATGAGCCCAGGTCGCTACGAGCCACACAACGAGACCGCCCAACAACGCGTGCAAGCCGAACCCGCCCAGCCGCGCACGGCCAGCGGCGATCGCCGCGAACGGCAGGTAGCTCGTCTTCGACTCCCATTCAGGCCAGAGATCGGGCTGCAACTGCTCTTTCTTCCGGTCCTGCAAGGCGGCGCCGACGAGCGCGAGAACGCCGATAGCCGCTGCGACGATGATGTTTTTGGCCACCGGGAACACCGCGACGTGACACAGCCCCCACAGTACGAACGACCACAACATCGGATGGCGCGTCACCGCGTACACGCCGAGCGCCGCTTCCGGGCATGAAGCGGGCCGGCCGCCGGTGGGCAGCGCCGGGTTACGGATCAGAGAGCCCATCAGGAGGATCGACGCGATCAGCATGACCACGGTTGCAAGCGCCCAGAGCCCGTCGCCTACCGGCCATAGTGGTGCCGTCAAAGGCGCCTTCAGGTAGGCGGCGATCAACCAGCCGAGCGTCACGAAGGCAACCAGCGAATAGACGCCCAGGAACCCCGTTTCGCCAATTGCGCCGACCAGACGCCTGCGCAGCGGATGGGACAAGACAAAGTGACTACCCACGAAAGCGACTGCCGCCGCCGCAACTGCGCTGGTGCTTCCCATTGGCCCGGCTCCTCAGGTTGTATCGCTGGCTGACCGTATTGCGCGTGTTCCATTTCCAGTACCGAAGATTACTCCTTTGCGTTTTCCCGTCTTTGCCGCCTTCGGCGATCCTGGCCAAAAGTGCTGCCCGCAACTGGAAAGAGCTCGCAGGGCTCATCGCGGCTTTGCTCTGCGGAGAAAGGCTGTCACGGAAATTGCATTTTGCAGCCTGACCCCAACGGTCGCGTTGGCTTCTTAATCATTGGCTTGTTAATAGCATGCACGCGAAGCCAACATGCCGACTCATCAAGCGCCCCGTCACCCGGCGCCCGCATGCAAGAACCTGGACGCGCCATCGAACCGTCGTTGCTTTCCAGTCCTCCGTTTCCTAATCTGATCGGAGAGGCTCGGGCCAGTGAAAGTCGGCGAGCCGTCATGCACTCTATTGGAGGTCCGAAGTGTCGTTTGATCGAACTGAGACAGCCGTGGTTTTCATCGATCCGCAAGTCGATGTCTTAAGCAAGAATGGCAAGAACTGGGGCGCGGTGGGAGCAAGCGTGACAGAGAACAAGACGGTAGAAAACATGTTGCGAATCTTCAAGGCGGCGAAGTCCGCAAAGTTTCCGGTCTTTATTTCGCCACATTACTTTTTCCCGACCGATCGCGTATGGAAATTCAATGGACCGTTGGAGGCCGATGAATTCGCAACAGGCACGTTTGCGCGTAGTGGTCAGCTGAATCTGGAAGGTTTCGAAGGCTCCGGTGCTGACTGGCTCGACGAATTCAAGCCTTACATCAACGACGGCGAGACCGTTGTTGTGAGTCCGCACAAGGTCTTCGGACCGCAAACCAACGATCTCGTCCTTCAACTGCGCAAGCGAGGAGTGAGGCAGGTGGTCCTGGGAGGCATGCTTGCCAACATGTGCGTGGAGTCACATCTGCGTGATCTGCTCGAACAGGGATTCGAAGTTTATGTTGTTAGCGATGCCACTGCGGGACCGCGTCATCCCGTTTGGGGCGACGGATACAAGGCGGCAATGATCAACTACGCGTTTCTCGCGCACGGCGTGGTGACTACCGACGAAGTTGTGGCTTCGATGGAATGACGCACAAGTAAGATCGGCTGGCAGGCGAATAGACTGTCGGCGCTAAAAACCGCATTTGCCTGGTTGGGACGCCCCAGCATGTTTCCCGGACGGACTGCCGACCACCTACCCACCCCGGCGCAATTTCTTATGACGCACGCGTTCACGCCGGTGGTTCATTTTTCTTTGACAGGTCGCCTTAGCAAGGAGAATGACGATGAACACGGTCACGACCAAAGACGGCATTCAGATATTCTATAAGGACTGGGGAACAGGGCAGCCCATCGTTTTCTCACACGGATGGCCACTGAGCGCCGACGATTGGGACGCCCAGATGATGTTCTTCCTGAACCTCGGCTTCCGTGTCATCGCGCATGACCGTCGGGGTCACGGGCGCTCAACGCAGACGGCCGACGGTCATGATATGGATCACTATGCCGATGATCTTGCGGCCGTTACCGAGCATCTTGACCTTAAAAATGCAGTCCACGTGGGCCACTCGACCGGGGGCGGTGAGGTCGTTCGCTATCTCGCGCGTCACGGCGAGAGTCGCGTAACCAAGGCGGTGCTGATCAGCGCTGTGCCACCGCTCATGGTGAAGACCGCTAACAACCCGGAAGGTCTTCCCAAGGATGTTTTTGACGGATTTCAGTCGCAGGTTGCCAACAACCGCTCACAGTTTTACCGGGATGTCGCTGCCGGGCCGTTCTACGGTTATAACCGGCCTGGGGCCAAACCGTCCGAAGGCGTGATCATGAACTGGTGGCGTCAGGGAATGGAGGGCGGAGCCAAAGCGCACTACGACGGGATCGTGGCCTTTTCCCAGACGGATTTCACCGAAGACCTGAAGAAGATCACAGTCCCGACGTTAGTGATGCACGGCGACGATGATCAAATCGTACCTTATGCCGACTCTGGGCCGTTGAGCGCGAAATTGCTGCAGAACGGCACCTTGAAAACCTATAAAGGCTTCCCGCACGGCATGCCCACCACGCAAGCCGATACGATCAATGCGGATCTCCTGGCGTTCATCAAATCCTGAATCGTCAGGCATCCTGGTGCGCTGGGGCGAGCAAGCGACGGATCTACCTCGTAAGCGGCCATTGCCTTCAATTCAGATCGGCCGTCCGTTGGCAGGCCAGCGTGTGTGAAAACACATTGATCGCCTGAAGTCCAGGACCAGATGGATATGCCCTGACTTTTTCAGGGATCAGGCCACTTCGGTCTCGAATGCGAAGAAGGCGATCCCGGACTTCAGGAAGGCTGCCACTTGATTCAATACGCATATATGCCAGCTCATTCCTCCCGGGTTAGAAGGCCATCCAGGCGGATAACAGTTGGCAAAGCGATTGAAGGCAATTATTTGCCGTGACATCGGCGTCACCTTAGGTCAAGATTTGTGCCGGGGCCGTGGCAAATAACTTCGACAGGCTGGTAAATTGGGCAGCGCAAATGCGCGCCCCACATAATCCAGATGATGCCGCGCGAAGCATCAACAATTTCAACGCCGGAACCTTGCCTGAGAAACCCGGTGAATCCTTTATTCTGGAAATAATGGACGCAACGAGAATACCTCCGCGGGGCGCCCGCACGGTGGTGCCGATCCGCTTATTCCTTGCCCAACTGTTCGCTCCTGCGTTGCGAAACCTGCAATACGTGAGCCGCCGGATGCGCCCCTTCTCGATCGTTGCGATCGTCGGCTTCCCGCTCTATTACTATGTCTGGAACGATCTCTTTCCCCAGCCTTACGAGAACCTGCCGCTGCGGCTAGTGGGCTCCGCGCTGTTTATTCCCATCCTGTTTTCCGACCGCTGGCCGTCGTGGGCGAAAAAGCTCTTGCCGTACTACTGGTACGCGACAATCTTTTACTCGCTGCCGTTCTTTTTCGCGTTCATGTTGCTGAAAAACAATGGCTCGAACGTCTGGATCGAAAGCGCGCTGATTGCTGCTTTCGTCATGGTGTTGCTGCTCGACTGGCTCATGCTGCTGCTCAATTTTCTGATCGGCATTGCTCTCGCGTATCTCGCCTATTGGGCAACCACCGACGTTGTCAGCGTGAATTCGACGTATCTTGTCCATCTGGCGATTTTTTCGTTTGCTATAGCGATCGGCGTCGTCGCCAACTATGACACGGAGCGTATTCGAGTCGAGCAGGAGCGGGCAATGCTGGCAACTGCCGGTAGCATTGCCCACGAACTGCGTACGCCGCTGCTCGCCATCCGCGCCGGCGCGGCGGGCCTCGGAAGCTACCTGCCTTTGCTACTCGAAACGTACGGCATCGCTCAAGGCGGCGGGCTAAGTGTTCCCAAGATCCGCGTCGCCCACCTTCATTCCATGGACGGAGTACTCTCCCGCATTGAACAGGAGGCCGTTCATTCCAATACCATTATCGACATGCTGCTCGCGAACGCGCGGTTCACCGGCGGGCATTCCCAAAAGATTGCACAGTGCTCGATCAGGCAATGTGTGGAGACCGCGCTCGACCGCTATCCATTTCGCGGAGGGGAGCAACAACGGGTGCTCACGGATCTCATCAATGACTTCACGTTCGAAGGCTCAGACATGCTGGTGGTCCATGTGCTCTTCAATCTGCTAAAAAATGCGTTCCGCGGCATGGCAGATGTCGACAGCGCGCTGATCTCGATCCGGCTTGCGTCTGGACCACGCGCGAACCAACTCCTCTTTCGCGATACCGGCGTCGGCATCGCGTCCCATATACTTCCCCACATCTTCACGCGGTTCTATACGTCATCGACTGAAGCAGATGACGCCTCCGTCGGCACCGGCATCGGACTCGCATTCTGTCGTGACGTCATGCGTGTGATGGGCGGCTCCATTGACTGTACGTCTATCGAGTACATGTATACCGAATTTGTGTTGACCTTTCCCAAGCCATGACGATGGATACGATCAAACCATTCTATTTTCCGACAACGGTTACGTTCGTCGACGACAGCGCGGCATTCCTGTCGAATCTGTGCCTGCAACTCGAACCGAGCCTTGCCTTCCGGCTCTTCAGTTCGTCAAGGGAAGCCCTGCGGTTCGTGAATGAACGCCATCGTCCCGGTGCACCTGAGGAACAGATCTTCGCTCCGTACCGGGACCGAACCGATGAGGACGAGGCACAGCAGGTCATCGCGATGAGCGTCGACACCGTCCGCAATCGGGTGTTCGACAACGACCGATTTCAGGCAACATCGGTTGTCGTCGTGGATTACGACATGCCGGGGCTGAACGGTCTTGAATTCTGCCGTCGCATTACTGACCCTGCTGTACGCAAGATCATGCTGACCGGAAAGGCGAACGAGCACATCGCGGTGGAGAGCTTCAACGAAGGCATCATTCATCGCTTCATTCGCAAGCAGGACGCATCGGCCATCAGTGCCTTGAATCGCGCGGTGCGCGATATGCAGAACGCATACTTCGATAACAGGTGTCAATCCATCCTCGACACGCTGGTGACATCGGAATATACGTTTTTGCGTGACGAAGCGCTGGTCGCGCGGGTAAGGGAAATCTTTGATTCGCTCGGTATTGTTGAACATTACCTTTCATACTCGCCAAACGGACTACTCATGCTCGACAGTACCGGCAAGTCCTATCTGCTGATAGTCCACACGAACGAAACGCTGCGGGGTGTGCGTGAAATAGCCAGCGTACAAGGCGCACCAGCGGGCTTTTTCGACGCCCTGGACAGCGGCGCGAGTTTGCCGTACTTCTGGCAAACCAGCGGGTACTGCCCTGCGGACGGCATCGCGTGGGAGAGCTATATGCACCCGGCAATCCGGTTTACAGGGCAACAGCTTTACGCTTATGCCGTGATCCCCAATCCGCCCGGGTTCGATCTGAGTCACGTGCTGAGTTACGACCGCTACCTCGAGTGGCTGGACCGCGACATACAGAAGACATGGAGTTCACTCATGTGAACTCCATGTCATGCCGCTATCAGACCGCTAACGCACTGTCTGCCGTACTTTGCTCGTGGCTGTGTTTGCGGGACGACGGCCGGTCCTCGAGGCGCCGGGTGGAGGGCCATCTGTCAAGCTCAACTTCGCCGCGAATGTCACGACAGACGCTCACAATCTTTTCGATCTGGGCGTCGGTCAAGGCAGCGTGGATCGACAACCGGATCAGCGCACGATTGCGCGCCGTCGCCGGTGCACAAAACACGGAGCCGAAAATGCCCCGTGATTCCAATGCGTCGCGTAACACGATCGTGCGCTGTTCCGTACCCGCTTCGAGCGCGATGATCTGGCTTTCACCGGCATTCAGGTTATACCCAAGCTCCCTCAACCGTTCCCCCAGCCAGGCGGCATTCGACGCAAGTCTCGTGCGCCGTCGGCCGGCACCTTCGATCACAGACAGCGCCGCGTCCAGCCCACTGATCTCATGAGGCAACAAGGTGGAACTGAAGATCGCAGGATTCGACTCGAACTTGAAGTACTCCTGGAAAGCGGCTGGACAGGTGATGAAGCCGGCTCGGCCGACAAAAGCCTTAGCAAGACTTGCTGTGCGGAATGCGACACTAGACTCAAGTCCAAGTTCGACAACAAGTCCCGCTCCACGCGGGCCATGCGTGCCGAGCGAATGCGACTCGTCGACCACGAACACGCACCCATGCGTTTCGCATACATCGGCGAATGCGACAAGCGGGCAGACGCTGCCGTTCGTGCTGTAAATCGAGTCGACCAGCACGACCCCTTGCCCATACCGCACGATCTGCTGCTCGAGGTGCGCCGTGTCGTTGTGCCTGAACGGTATCGGGATCGCGCCCGCACTGCGAATACCCTCCCACAGCGACATGTGCGCCATCATGTCCACGTAGACGGGTGTTCGTGCCGAAGCGATCGACTGAATCAGCCCGATATTCGCCGTATAGCCGGACTGACATAACACCCCGGCCTCTGCGCGCATGAACGTCGACAGCCGGTTTTCGAACTTCAACTGCGGGCAATCACCGTGCAGGAAAATGCCCGACATCAACAGTCCGTTGCCGTCCGAACGCAATGTTCGACCCATACTGCGAATGATGTCGGGGTGACGCGCGATCGCGAGATAGTCGTTGCTCGACAGATGCAGTGCATCCGCCCCCGGGATGCGACCGCGCATGATGTGGCCGCCTCCCCACGTATCCGTTACGCGCTCCCGGTAATATTGCTCGACGCGCGACGCCACAAAGGCCGGAAGCGATGGTGAGGGTTGGTTTTTTTTCAGGCTGTCAAAAGCAGTTTTCATTTCGGCTCCTTAAGGTTGGCTGTTGCCCGTAACGGACAACAGGCCCATAGTGAGCCAGTCGTTTTTTCCCTGTGTGGCCTGTCATCGAATCTGCCTGCGGTTCAGCCGCTGCGCCGGTGGGGCGGATCAGCGGATTCACACGGCTGCGCAGCGTTGGCCAAACACGCCACGGCGACAGGCGCGAGGCCGATCGCCAAGCGTCGGATCCGTGATGCCATCATGAGATGAGCGCGATGACGGGCGCGGGCGCCGTATCTACGACGTCCGCGCCTGGCCGGATCAGAACGGGTAAGCAGGAATCCGCGACCGGGTCGTGATCCACTGCCACTCGCTGAACTGATCGGCGTTGGTCAGCGTGCTGTGATTGAAACCGTTGCCCGATGCGCCGACCCCGCCGATCGGGCCATACACCTCGTGAAGCACCGTCTGATCGTTGATGTGGATGACACCGGCGTGAAGCCGGTCCGCAATGCTTTGCGCGCGGGCGAGATTGGCCGATGCGACGGCGGCTACGAGACCGTACTCCGTGGCATTGGCGAGTTCGACCGCCTCGTCGTCGGAGCGGAACGTGGTGATCGGTGCGACGGGGCCAAAGATCTCCTCATCGAACGCGGCCATGCCGCGTGTTACCCCTGTGATCACGGTCGGTTCGAAAAAGAGCCCGTTACGCGAGCCGCCGGTCAATGCCTTCGCGCCTTTGGCGAGTGTCTCGGCAACAATGCGCTCCACGTTGGTGGCCTGACGCTCATTGATGATGGGGCCGAGTTGTACCTTCTCGTCAAAGGGATCGCCGACGATCAGCGCCCTGGCTTTTCTCACCAGCGCTTCCGCATACGCCTCGGCGACGTTCTCATGAACGAGGTGGCGCCCGGCAGTGAGGCAAATCTGTCCCTGGTGGAAAAATGCACCCCACGCTCCGGCGCTCGCCGCCGCCTCGATATCCGCGTCGTCCAGCACGATATAGGGGTTGTTGCCGCCAAGTTCGAGTGAGACGCGCTTGAGCTGTCCGCCGGCAATCGAGCCGATCTGCCGGCCCACGCGGGTCGACCCCGTGAAGCTGATCATATCGACAAGCGGTTCCTTGACGAGTGCCGCCCCCGCGTCGGCGCCGCCCGGCAGAACATGGAAGAGTCCGGCAGGCAGGCCGGCTTCTTCGAACAGGCGCGCGAAACTCACACCGCCCGCCACCGGTGTTTGCGAATCGGGCTTCAGTATCACCGAGTTGCCCATCGCCAGCGCCGGGCCGATTGCTCGCGAGCCCAGAATGAACGGCGAGTTCCAGGGCGTGATGATGCCGACGACGCCGACGGGGATGCGCCTTGCAATGCTCTGGCGGCCGGCCTCAGCGGTGGACGTGAGCACACCCACCGGTTGACTGCCGAGCGCCGCGGCTTCCAGCACTTCGCGGGCGGACATGTGGACTTCCCACAATGCTTTCGCTCGGATCGAGCCCGTTTCCCTGACGATCTGATCGGCGAGTTCATCGGCGTGCACGAGTACCAGCCGGGCAAACTCTCTAAGCACATCGCCGCGCAGCGGGCCTGGTGTTTTTGCCCAGTCCTTTTGCGCCTCGCGGGCGAGGGCGGCCGCTACCGACACATCCCCCGGCGAAGCGATACCGATTTCACCGAGCTTCGCGCCCGTTGCCTTCTCGATCACGCTCTCTGCGCCGAGACCGGGGTTCTTCCATCCATTGCTGTAGATTTTCGCGCGCCAGACTTCTGTCGGCGTGAGCAATGCGCGGGTCGTCATGTTCTGTATCTCCAGGATCCTGCAACTGTTGGAATCTGCGCTGATTTACGCGGACAATCTCGCGGCGATGCGCTCGGCCACCATGATGGTCGTGACGTTCGTCGGAGCCGACGGGATGTCGGGAATAATCGATGCATCGACGACCCGCAGCGCGTCGACACCGCGTACCTTGCCCCACGCGTCGACTACGGCAGTGGGATCGGAATCGGCACCCATCGGCACGGTCGACGTGGGGTGCAGATACGCGGCGACATTCGACACGATGTTCGCCCTGAGTGCTTTGCCATCATCCACGGTATTGCCCGGCGCCATCTCGTGATCGATTACGTCGAGGAACGGTGCGCTTCCTCCAATCTGGCGGGACAACTGCACGGCTTCCACCAGCCGGTCGAGGTCATTCTGGTCATCGAAGAAGTTGTAGCGAATGTCCGGTGCCGCGCGTGGATCGCGGCTCGAGAGTCGCAATTGACCGATCGATTTCGGCAGTGTCACCGCGCAGGCGAGGACAATCGCGCCCCCGGTGGGGCTGAGCTTTGGGTCGATCAGATGCGTGCCCGAAATGTGCAGATCGAGATCGCCGGGACCAGCGCTCTGCGAGCGCGTCCACACGAGCGCACCGGAGGCGGGCTTCATCGCGTTTGCTTCGCGCTTGAGTGCGTAGACGTTGTAGAAGAACGGATGGTCCTGCAGCCGATTTCCCACCGGCAGGTCGGCGACGGTCGCAATGCCGAATTCGGCGAGATGCGCAGCAGGCCCAATGCCCGAGCGCATGAGAATCGCAGGGCTGCCGAAAGCCCCCGACGCGAGAATGACTTCACCCGCGGACAGAACGTGGCCGTCGACCAGCTTGACGCCCACGGCACGCTTGCCTTCGAACACCACGCGATCCACTTCGGCGCCGCCCTGGATCGTCAGATTCGGGCGTGCACGCACGGCAGCCGTGAGATAGGCCATGCCCGTATTGATGCGCACGCCATCGACGACATTGAGCGTGTAGGGGCCGGCACCGTGCTGGTCCGCACCATTGAAGTCCGATACGTGTTTCAGCCCCAGCGTTTGCGCGCCGTCGACAAAGGCTCGCATCGACGGTGTGTTCTCCGCAGCAGTACGTTGCCGGATCGGAAATGGGCCGCTACGTCCGTGCCATGCGTCGTCGCCGGAGGGTGTGTTTTCCATCGACTTGTAGGCGGCCAGCACGTCCTCCCAAGACCATCCTTCGATGCCGCGTTTTGCCCAGCGCGCAAAATCGGCCTGTCGCGCGCGTATTGCGACAGCGGCATTGACCGCCGAGCTGCCACCGATCACGCGGCCTCGGGGCACGGGTATGTCGTGACCCAGACTGGCGGCGTCGTCGGTGTGGTAGTGCCAGTCATAGGCCGGCGAGCCGGCGACGATATTGGCGTCTTTCAGTACCTGAGGGTAGTCGTTCGGCGCGAAGTTCGGTCCCGCTTCCAGCAGCAGAACACGGCGCCGCGAGTCCGCGCTGAGGCGCGCCGCGAGAACGGCGCCGGCCGATCCTCCACCAACGATCAGGATGTCGAAATGCTTCGTGGACTTTGAGGGCCGACCGGATTCGGTGCTCCCAGATTGCTTTTCCACTGCTACGGCTGACGCGGTGCCGGTAACCGTACCGACTGCGGCAATTGTCGCCGCCGCGCCGGCAATAAGGACTTCACGTCTGGACATCTTCATTGTTGTACTCCTGAACACGTTTGCAGCGCTTCAAGCGCTCGATAAACCGATCGATCGATGCCGACCGGCTGTGTGCTCAGAATGGGCCCGCTTCAGGGAGACAACAAGATGGCTCGCCTGGACCTCAGGTCCAATGAGATGGACGATCCGATATTACGCGACGACCAGTGGGATGCGCTCGATCAGAAAGTCGAGAAAAGCGCGAACGGAAGGCAGTATGCCGTGACGAAACGGGATGACCGCCGTGATACTGGCTTCGCCTGCCAGCCAGGCGGGCAAGACCCGCTGGAGTGTGCCGGATCGCAGATCTTCGTTGCAGACGTAGGCGGGCAGCGCAACGATGCCGAGGCCGTCCTGCGCAGCCTGCTTGAGGGTGACGATGTCATTGCCGGCCAGCCGGGGGTTGAGCGGCACGACCGCTTCTCCGTTCACGGGGTGCTTGAGCTTCCAGGCCATTGGACTGTTGTGTCTCAACATGACCAGCGTCTCGTGCCCGGCGAGGTTCTCCGGCGCGACTGGCATGCCGTGGCGCTCCAGGTAGCTAGGCGCGGCGAACAGAAACCAGGGCGCCGGTGCCAGCGTGCGCTGCACCAGGGTCGAGTCGGACAGTGGACCGCTGTGCGAGCGCAGCGCGAGGTCATAACTGCCGCCCGCAATATCGACCTGCTCGTCGCTGATGTGCTGGATGACGTTGATCTTCGGATAACGGTGAATGAAATCCGGAAGTATCTGCCGCATGGCGAACAGCGAGGTCGCCACCGCGGTGGTGAAGCGGATCGTGCCACTCGGCTCGGCCAGGCGCTCGCGCACAGCGCTTTCGGCGAAGTCCGCTCGTTCCAGCATGGCGACCGCATGCCGGTAGAACACCTCGCCTGCATCGGTCATGCTGAGCCTGCGTGAGGTCCGGTTGACGAGCCGCACGCCGAGCGCTGTTTCGAGCTGCTGGAGGCGATGGCTGACCGTCGATTTCGGTACGTTGAGATTGCGGCTGGCGGCGGTGAGTCCTCCGCACTCGACGATACGAACGAAATAGCGGAAGTCATTGAGATCTAACATGGGCGCACCTTGCGAGTCCGATGTGATAGACGGCGCCACTGTATACCGTTTGGCGATCCGCTGAACTGACCTCGTTTTGTTGCATCGAGTGCTTTTGTCAAAAATTTGACGACAACGTCAAAAAAGCTATACTAACGTCAACGAATACGGAGACGTTGATATGAGCAATATGCAGGCCGGTACCGTTCTCGAACGTCCTCATGCATTAACGATTGACTGGTTTCCCGATGCATTGCCGCATGCCACACAGCAGAACAGCGCGACGCTGCGCACCGAAGACGGCGCCGCCACCTGCGGGGTTTTGTATCAGGGCGCATCGACGAAGACCGTCGTTTGTCTGATGCATCCGCGCGAGAACTTCACGTTTCACTATCTGATTCCCGGATTGCTGCGAGCGGGGGCGTCGGTTTGGGCCCAGGCGGCACGTTCGGTCGGCAACGATCTTCGACTCGAGCATGAACTTGCCCTGCACGATGTCGCGGCCGGCTTGCGCTACCTGCGCGAGGCGGGCTTCGAGCGCATCGTGTTGCTCGGTAATTCGGGCGGTGCCGGGCTCTATAGCTTCTACATCCAGCAATCCGCGCTATCCGCGCAAGACCGGATCGCAAAGACGCCTGGCGGCCGTCCCACCCATCTGGCGAGTGCGACCTTGCCGACGGTGGACGGCATGATCTATCTGGCACCGCATCCGGGGCAGGGGCGTTTATTGATGGGGTGCATCGATCCGTCGGTCATTGACGAAGGCGATGCGTTATCGATCGACGATACGTTGAACCCGTTTAACCCTGAGAACGGCTATTCCCGCGAACCAGGGGCAACACGCTATAGCGCTGAGTTCGTCTCCCGCTATCGCGACGCACAGCGGGACCGCGTGGCGCGCCTTGACCGGATGGCCCGGCAACTGATTGCCGTGCGCCAGGACGCGCGGCAAGCCGTGAAGGACAAGGTGGCGACGCGTCAGCAGAAGCTCGTGGCCAACCACACGCCAGTCATGACGGTGTGGCGGACTGACGCCGATTTGCGCTGTCTTGACTCATCGCTCGATCCCTCCGACCGCAAGCCCGGTTCGCTGTGGTCGCCGAATCCGGTGATCTCGAACTATGGTTCGGTGGGCTTTGGACGCTTGTGTTCTCCGGAGTCCTGGCTCTCGACATGGTCCGGTCTCTCGTCTAATGCAGCGTTGGAAGCAACCGCGCCTTCGGTCACCGTGCCCTCGTTGCTGGTCGAATACACCGGCGATCAGACTACTTTTCCATTAGCCATTGCCGACATTTTTGCCGGTATCGGTTCAACCGATAAGACCCACGTTCGCGTGCGTGGCGATCATCACGGCAGACCGCTGGAGGCCGCGGACGAACCGGGCCGAGCAATCGCCGCGCGCGCGGTCGGCGAATGGCTGCATCAACGGTCTTTCTTATAACACGGGAGTTGACGAATGAATCAATCCGTACCGCTCAGACTGTCGGGAGTCGATCACACGGCGCGCCCGACATGGAAGCTGCGCGAAACCATCGAGTTCTATCGCGACACGCTGGGTCTGCCGCTTGTCCACACGATCTCCGCGCGAGGCTGGGGCCCGGAGAGCCACCCGGACTTTCTTCATTTCTTCTTCGATAGCGGCAACGGCAGCACGATCGCGTTTTTTTACTATCTGGGCGAACCGCCGCCGCAACAACGCCCTTTGATGTCGCCCACGCCCGACGACCATGTATTCGATGCGACTCACACTGCGTGGCTGGCCGATAGCGCGGAACAGTTGCTCGCATGGAAAGAGATGCTCGAGGCGAAAGGTGTGGAAGTCTCATCGACCACTCAGCACGAAGTGATCGAATCGATCTACTTTCGCGATCCCAACGGCTACTTCATCGAGATCACCGTCAAGCTGCGCGCATTGCAATCGCTAGACGCCAGGGATGCGGCGCTAACACTTGAGGCGGCGATCACGGCCGAGCAGATCGCCAGTGACCATGCGGGACAAGTCCGGGAGATTGATACTGTATGGCAGGAAAAGGGCAGATTGTTGAGTGGGCAATGCGGCATAAAGAGCGACGGTCCCGGCATTTTCGTGCCGGCGCTGGCGGAGTTCGCGAGCGTGGTGGATGCAGCGCGGCGCAATCCCGAGTATCGCGTGTCGCAACCGTCGCCGGGCTACTTTCTGATTGAATCGAAAGACGCACTCGAATTCAACCGCAAGGAGCTGGGTCTGAAACCGGCGATCTGGTATGGCCTCTTCACAGGTGGTTTGTGCGGGCGTATCGATACGTTTGACAAAGACCGCGTTCGCATCGTCGAACAATAAGAACGCGTCGACTGGAGAAGACAGACATGGCAGGCATCCATTATCCGCTCGAAGGTGTCGCGTATTGCGAGCCATCGGTCGCTCAGCATTATTTTCAGGTCGGTGCTTGGGTCGACAGAACGTTCGGCGAGGCGCTCGCAGCGACGGCACGACGCCTTCCCGACACGCTGGCCTTGATCAGCGACGAGCGCAGCATCACGTTTCGCGCGTTGGATGAGCAAAGCGACCGTCTGGCCGCGGCATTGCTCAAACTCGGACTCGAACCCGGAGCACGCGCAGTGTTCCAGATGGGGACGACCGTCGACACCGCCCTGGCGCTATGTGCATGCTACAAGAGCGGCATTGTTCCGGTCTGCGCGCTGCCGCAGTACCGCGAGGTTGAAATCGGCAAGCTGGCGAGCCTGTCGTTGCCGCAAGCGTATTTCGTGCAGGCCGACGTGGGGCAGTTCGATCAGGTCGGCTTTGCGCAGAAGATGTGCGCCGAGCACCCATCGTTCAGACACATTGTCGTCGCACGCGGCGACGCGCCAACGGGGACGCATTCGTTGTCCGCCTTGCTGGAGTCGATCACGCTGGATGAGGCAAAGGCCGTCCTGAACGGTGTGCACATCGGCTCGGAAGACGTCCTGAGCTTCCAACTGTCTGGCGGTACGACAGGGGTGCCCAAGATCATCCCGCGTTTTCACGCGGAATACCTCGCGCATGCTGAAGCGTGGTCCAGGCACGTGGAGGCGGGTGAACACGCCACACTGATCTGGTCACTGCCTTTGCTTCACAACGCGGCGCATCTGTATGCGCTGGTGCCCACGATATCCCTTGGGCAAACCACCGTACTCATGCCGAAAGTCGATATCGTACGGATGGCGGAATTGATCCAGCAGCATCGCGTGACGCATGCTGTTTCAATCGGACCGGTTGCTCCGCAGATCATGGCGTGTGCCGAAGTGCTCGATTACGATCTGTCGTCGCTCAGGCTGTTCTTTTGTCTGACCCGGGCCGACGCGCTAGAAGCGTTTCTCGGCGTGACCAGTTCGAATATGTATGGCACGACCGAAGGATTGCTGATCGGCTCGGGCCCGGCAGTCAACGCATTCGTTCGTCATCACACGCATGGACGCTCGGGTTGCGAACATGATGAGCTCGTTCTGCTCAATGCCGACAACGAATCGCCCGTCGCGTCCGGCGAAATAGGTGAGTTGTGTTTTCGCGGTCCGTCCAGCCTGAGGGGCTACTACAACGCACCGGAGGCCAACGCCACAGCCTTTACGTCGAACGGTTTCTTCCGGACCGGGGACATGATGCGCGCGCATGTCATCGACGGCGTGACCTACTTTTCGTTCGAAGGGCGCCTGCGCGACAACATCAATCGCGGTGGCGAGAAAATCGGCGCGGAAGAAGTCGAGGCGTTTCTGAGCCGTCATCCCGCTGTTCTGGACGCGAAACTGGTGGCCATGCCCGATCCGTTTTACGGAGAAAAGGGCTGTGCGTTTCTGATTCTTCGTGAAGGACATGCCGCGCCCGATATCCCGCAGATGATCGAATTCCTCTCCTCGCAGGGGCTCGCGAAGTTCAAGTGTCCGGAGCGGATTGAAATCGTGGACGCGTTCCCGGTGACACGGGTTGGCAAAGTCGACAAACCGGCGATGCGCCGGATCATCGCCGAAGCTATCGAGGCCGAAACCGCGGCGAACGTTTCAACTTCCAGAACCGGAGACTGAGGATGGACATCAATATCGTAGGAGGAGGGCCGGGCGGGCTGTTTTTCTCGTATCTGGTCAAACGACGTTTTCCGGAATGGACGGTCCGAGTCCATGAACAGAATGACGCCGGCGCAACTTACGGCTGGGGTGTGGTGTTCTCGGATGTCGCGCTGTCGTTTCTCGAGAAATCGGATCCCGAGTTCTTCCGCCGGTTTACCGCCGGCCACGTGCGTTCTGAGCACATGGAAATTGTCCATCGCGGCGTGCATGTGCTGATCCATGGCAACTGCTTTTCGCGGGTCGCCCGTATTGCCTTACTGCAGTTTCTACATGCCGAATGCAGATCGGCGGGCGTCGATCTACTGTTCAACGCTCGCGTGGACGAGCTGGGCGCATTGCGTCAGGCAGATCTCGTAGTGGTGGCGGATGGCGTGAACAGCCAGACCCGCGCGCAATACGCGGATGCCTTCAAACCGTCTTTTGTGCACCGTCGCAACAAGTTTGCCTGGTACGGAACCAGCAAGCCGTTTCATGCTGTTTCGCTGATCTTTCGCGAAACCGAATTCGGTGTGTTCATCGCCCATAGCTACGCGTACAGCGACCGGATGAGCACGTTTCTCATCGAAACAGATCCGCAGACGTGGGCACGCGCCGGATTGGTCGAGATGAACGATGCGGACAGCCGCGCCTTCTGCGAGCAGGTTTTCGCCGACGACCTGGACGGACACGGTCTGTTGTCGAACAAGTCCACGTGGTTTGAAGCCGTGACAGTCAAAAACGAGAAGTGGTACCACGAGAACATGATTCTGATCGGGGACGCACTGCGTTCGGTGCACTTCTCGCTGGGCTCCGGTACGCGTATGGCGATGGAAGATTCGATCGCGCTGTTCGAAGGTCTGTGTGCCCACGCGACTGACATCAAGGCTGCATTCGCGCATTTCGAGGCGTCGCGCCGCTCCGCTTCGGATCGCTTCCAACTGGCTGCGGCAAAGAGCCTTGATTGGTATGAAAACGTCGGCAACAAGCTGCATCTCGATCCGATCGGCTTCACCTACGACTATATGCGCCGTACCGGACGTGTCACGCATGAAGATCTACGCGAGCGCGACCCCGAATTCATTCGCCAATACGAACGACTTTACGGTGAAGCGGTGAACTGAAGTTTCGACCGATACGGTTCATTTTTTTGCCCAGCATTTGTCAAACTCGTCAAATAAAAGATGTGAAAGTCAATTGAATGACAGAAGGGTGGTGCGGTGGCGGGTGCGTCCATTTACGGGCATCCGCACCGACGATAGAAATCAGGTTAGGAGACAACCATGGCATCAACTGGGGAAGAAACCACTTTTTCATTGTTTGATGGCAGACCCGTTACCGCCACGCAGTGGCGCGTGCTCGGCTTATGCGCGTTATGCATGGTGATCGACGGCTTCGATGTCCAGGCGATGGCCTACGCCGCTCCGGCCTTGATAAAAGCCTGGGGCGCCAGCCGCTCCGTGTTGGGTCCGGTGTTCGCGGCCGGATTGCTGGGCATGTTCGCCGGATCGCTGGTGCTCGCGGGATGGGCTGACACAATCGGCCGCCGTCCGATGCTGATTGCGGCGACTGCCTGGATCGCGCTTTGCATGGTGCTGACACCTTTCGCACACTCGATCGGTGCACTGATCGGCATTCGGTTTGCCGCCGGTATCGGAATGGGCGCGATCGTTCCGAATGCCATGGCTCTCGCAGGCGAATACAGCCCGGCACGCATCCGCGTGAGCTTGATGATGGCGGTGTCGTCGGGTTACATCGTCGGCGGGGTGGTTGGCGGCGGGATTGCCGCTCTGGTGATTGCGCCGTTCGGCTGGGGCGGTGTTTTTTACGCCGGCGCATTGCTCACTGCGCTGCTTTCCCTCTCAATGTTCGCGGCGCTTCCCGAGTCGCTGCAATTTTGCCTGCTACGGCACCCGCAAACACCACGTACCTTGCTACTGCTACACCAGGTGGCGCCAGGTGCCGCCATGCCCACGGTGCCGCCCGCGAACAAAGCACTCGGCGGCAACACGCTGACGATGTTGCTGGGCGAAGGCCGGCGAATCGTCACGCCTCTGCTCTGGGCCGCGAACTTCGCCAACATGCTGTGCGCGTACTTCCTCGCCGCATGGATCCCGGTGTTGATGAGCGGCACAGGCTATTCGTCCAGTAAAGCGGTGCTGGCGGGCACGGCACTTTGGCTCGGCGGACTGGTGGGCAATGTCGCGCTCGGCATGCTGATAGATCGCCGTGGCTTTGCTGCGGTGCTGTTTGCCAATTTCGCCCTCGGTGGCGTTGCCATTGTCGGCATCAGCTACTTACATACGGTGCCGCTCGCGGCTATCTCCTGCATCGCATTCGCCGGATTCTGCATTCTCGGCGGTCAATCCGGCCTGAATGCACTGGCGGTTACGATCTATCCGACAAGGACGCGTGCTACCGGTGCGGGCTGGGCGCTCGGTTTTGGCAGACTCGGCGCTGTGCTCGGGCCGCTGGCCGGCGGGCAGTTGATGGCGCTCGCATGGAGCGTCGATCAGACCTTGCTCGTGTCAGCCGTGCCGACCGTGTTGGCGGCGGTGGCTGTCGGCAGTCTTGGCCGACTGCATGAGCGCCGCGTGAAGCGCATCCCGGCTTCCGGGTGAAAAGTGCCGGTCCGGCACAACACGTCCAATCCGCAGGACAAAGGGGCATAGCCGACGACAGTACGGAACGCCAAATCCGGGCGTTACAATCACGCAAACACAACACTACGGTAGGGCGGCATTCTGGCCGTCGACCGCTATCAGGAGTGGTTTCGTGGCAAAGGTGAATGCTGACGGACAAAAAGAACAGATACTGAACGCCGCGGCCGCGCTCTTCATCGAGAAGGGTTTCGGCGGTGCGTCGATGCAGGAAATCGCCGAGGCGCTCGGCGTGACACGTACTGCCGTCTATTACTACTTCAAGAACAAGGACGAGATACTCACCGCGCTGGTCGAGGAGGTCACGTTACGAGCAAGACGGCTGTCGAGCCAGGCAGTTGCTGAGACGGACGCGGATCCGAAAGAGCGCCTGCGTCTGCTGGTTCATCAGCATACGATGCTGATTCTGAGCCACTACAACGAGTTTCGCGTGATCCAACGCACCGAGCAGCAGTTGCCCGAGCGAGCCTATCGTGCGAACGAAGATGCGAAGCGCGCGGTGCTGAACAACTTTACTGCGGCCATCGAAGCAGGAGTGAGCGCCGGGGTGTTCCGGGTTGTCGACGCCAAGGTCACAGCGTTCACGCTCATCGGCATGTGCAGTTGGCCCGCGTTCTGGTACAAGCCGGAGGGCGCGAGCAGCGCGATCGAGATCGCCGACACGATCGCGGAGCTCGCAGTGCAATCGGTCGTACGGCCGGCCAAACGGCAATTGAAGGGCAGCAGCGCTGTCAGCGAAGCGTTGGCGCTGCTGCGCGAGGATCTGGATCATCTGTCGTTGATGATCGACAAAACGCCGAAGGCCGGTTAGTTATTCACCTGCCTACGATTTGACGCTCTCGCTGCCCGCAACCGGTGTCCAGTTGGCGAGCGGTGTGAGGAAATGAAGGTCGAAACGGCGTTCGACGAACGCCCAGCGGCCGTCGCGACGTTCAAAGCGGTCGTGGTAGAGGCCGCTGATTTGCACCGGGCCCAATTCGACGTGGGTGCACAGGCAATCGACGGCAGCCCGGCCGGTCGCCGTATCGCCGTCGATATCGATCAACGGGTTGGCCATCCAGTGATGCATGTGGGGCATTTTCTGCCAGTTCAGCCGGGCTGATTCGAGAATCGCTTCCACACCTTCAAAGTTGCCGAAAGCGTCGCCGAGCGACAGAAGCGCGCCCTCATGCCATATGCCACGCAGCAGCGCCTCGTCATGGTTATCAAAGGCCTGAGCGTATTCTGCGATCAGCCGTTCAAGAGCAAAGCGGCTTTCTAACGCATCGAGCCGTGAGTCCAGCGTTTGTACGTTCATGAGATCTTTCCTGTGATGGGCGATTTAGAAGTCGGTGGAGCGGGACAGTTCGCGCCAGCGCTCCACCTCGACGGCAACGTCTCTGAGCTTGTCGTCTACAACTTTGAGCGCATCGGCGCCGGCGACGAAGCGCAGCGGCGGGTCCGTTTCGTTAGCGATCTGGACTAACGCACGGCCAAGTTTGTCGGGGTCGCCGACCTGGTTGTGATTGCGGGCTTCGAACACCGCATTGGCCTTGGCCCGGAAATCGGCGTAATCGCTCAAGGCGTGCGTGCCGCGTTTTAACGAACGGTCGTCGAGAAAGTCGGTGCGGAAGGCGCCTGGCTCAACGATCGTGAGCTTGAGACCGAAGTCCGCGATTTCCTGCGCGAGAGCCTCGGAGAATCCTTCGATGGCGAACTTGGTGGCCGAATACATCGAGGCGCCACGGACGCCTTTGAATCCGCCATTCGAAGACATGTTGATGACGAGGCCTGCACGTTGCCGGCGCATCACCGGCAATACCGCCCGGGTGACGTTGAAGGTGCCGAATACGTTGGTGGCGAACTGCCGTTCGATCGCCTCGGGCTCGATTTCCTCGAATGGTCCGAATTGGCCATAGCCCGCGTTGTTGACCAGTACATCGATGCGGCCAAAACGGGCGAGGGCGGCTTCCACGGCAGCATCGGCCTGCGCCGCGTCGCGAATGTCCAGTTGTGCTGTCAGAACGTGTGCTGCGTTCGCTGCATAGACTTGCTGCAGTCGTTCAAGGTCGAGATCGGTTGCAACCACTACGTCGCCTGCAGTCAACGCTGCCCGCGCAATGCCGGCGCCGATGCCACCGGCGCTGCCGGTGATGAACCAGACTTTGCTCATAGCGGCATGTCCTCTTCAATCCAGGCCAGTGCCGACGTATGGCGCGGCGTCCAGCCGAGCTCCTTGCGGGCACGCTTTGCGCGGACACGGCTATTTGAGCCGAAGGTGTAGTGCGCATGGACTTTGCCCCAACGTTCGGTAGCTTGCTCCACGGTCCATGATTGAACCGGCGCAAGCTTTAGACGCCGCGCGATAGCATCGCCAATTTCACCGAACGACGCCTCGCCGCTCTCGATGAAATAAAACGCGCCGGCCGGCGCTTTCTCCAACGCGAGCAGATAGAGTTCGGCGACGTCTTCAATATGGACGTTCGACCAGCGATTCACGCCTTGTCCGACGATGTGCACCACGCCGCCTTTGCGCGCGTCGTCAACCAGGAACGGGATCTGCACGCTCCGCGGATTGAGCCCCGTGCCGCTGCCGTAGATGTTGCTCGGACAGATCACCACGGCGCGTACACCTTCCGCGGAGGCAGCGAGTACCCGCAGTTCAATGTCGCGACGTGGTTGCTTGACCGGCTCGACGACCATCGGCGTGTCTTCGTCATAGATCGCTTCCGAAACGCTATTGCCCAGTGCATCATCGCCGATAACACTCGAACCGCTGGTGTGCAGCAATGGCTTGCCGGAGCCCCGCAGTCCTTCGATAAGGGCTTCGATCGCCGGCCGATGGTCGCTGTCGGCAGCATGAATCACACCTTCCGATTGCTGCGCCTCACGCGTCAGCAGACTGCTGTCTTCGAGGCTGCCAATCACGGGTTCGATACCTAGTGCCTTCAACGATTCGGCTTTGCTTGCGTCGCGTATCAATCCGCGAGCGCTGTGACCTGCGGCGAGCAAGCGACGGGCGACAGTGCCGCCGACGAAACCGCTGGCGCCAGTAATAAAAATTTTCACGATCTGTTCCTTTGGATAACGTAGTTAGCTGCTCAAGCCGGCAGCAAGGTAGTCTGGTGCGCGACAAGCCGCCATGTTTCCTGCTCGCGGCGCCACACCACCATGAAGAGCGAATGGAGACTCCGTTCCGTTCCACGCACGGTTGCCTCCATTTTCAGAGCGCCACTCGCGACGAACGATTTGTCGCCAAGGGGCACGACTGTCTCGATGCGGCTATTGGCGCTTCGGTAGATCACCACTCCCGCCCGGACGGCGTCGAGGTAAGCCGTCTTGTCGTCCTTCAGGCCACTCGAATGCACGAAATGCAGCTCGTCGGAGAGAAGATCGGTCAGCGCGTTAGCATCGGCATTCAGTAGTAACTGCCATCGTGTGTCTTCGAGCTTGCGTGCGAGATCGAAAAGGTCGGGTCCGGTTGTCATCATGCGTTCCTGTTCAGGCAGCGGTGTGCTACCACTGCATATTCAATTCGACGGAAATAGAGGTCGTGACCTCTACGAGGCAAAGCGTTCGCGTCCTGCCTGCCATGCAAAAGTAACGGCTTTTCAGGCGTGAATTAAGTAGGGTAGAGTTCCCGATAGAGCGGACAATGTGTCCGCGCAATGGATGCTGCGAGACTATGGATAGCGTTGCGCTTAATGTGTTTGTTCAGGCCGCTGAGACACGCAGCTTTGTCGCTGCCGGCCGCATTCTGGGTGTTTCCGCTTCTGGCATTGGCAAGAGCGTGACGCGTCTCGAGCAGAGCCTCGGCGTCAGGTTGTTTCATCGAAGCACACGCAGCGTCACGTTGACGGCCGAGGGCGAGATGTTTGTCGAACGCGCGCGGCGCATTCTGGCGGAGTTCGACGCGGCGCAGGCCGAGTTGTCCGAGGCATCGGCGGTCCCCAAAGGGCGACTGCGCATCGGCTTGCCCATGATCAGTGAGCCATTTCTACCTGTGCTTGCCGATTTTCAGCGGCGTTATCCTGCGATCGAACTTGATCTCGATTTCGACAACCGGAAGGTCGATGTGATCGAAGAGGGTTACGACGCTGTCGTGCGCAGCGGCGACGTTGAGGATTCCCGTTTGACCTCACGGCGATTGGGCTCTTTCCGAATGCTGCTCGTTGGCGCGCCAAACTATTTCGAGCGCTGCGGGAAGCCGGTGCATCCGAGGGAACTGGCCGAGCACGCCTGCATTCAATTCCGCATGCCGAACACGGGCAAACTGCAGGTCTGGCAACCCCGGCACGATGCCGACGAAGCCGAAGCGCAACTCGCCACGACGGTGACGTGCAACACCAATGAGGCGCGCCTGTGCTTCGCGCTGGAAGGTCTCGGCATTGCCTACATGTCGGACTTCACGGTGCGCGACGCTCTCAATGACGGCAGGCTGGTGACGGTTCTGGACGAATACACGACCGACCACAACACCTTTCAACTGTTGTGGCCGTCCGGCAGACATATCACGCCAAAGCTACGAGCGTTCATCGATTTCATCAGCGAGCACGTGCCGCTCGGGAGGACGCGTTAATCGCGGATGAACAGTGCGTGTCGTAACGAAAACTCTCTCGGGGTAGATCGCCCAGCGATCTACCAGACCGAATCTCCACGGATCACCGCATCGGCGCCGCCGTCGATGAAAATAGTCTGGCCGGTCATATGGCCGTTCTTTTCGCTGGCGAGCCAGGCAAGGAACTCGGCAGCCGCCACGGGCTCGTACGGACCGCCGAGTGGCATTGGGGTGCCGGCGCTAACAGCGCGCTTTTTATCGGGGTCTTCGAAAAGTCGCGCCAGCAATTCGGTCTTGACGAGTCCTGGTGCGAGCGCATTCAGTGGTATCCCCGAGGCGGCCCAGTCCGCACTGATCGCACTGCGCCGGATCCATCGTGATAGCGCTCGCTTGGTGGTCGCGTAGACGTAACTCGCGTCTCGTGCCCGCTCCAATGCCTGTTCTTCTGTGCCGTTCAGCAGCATGTTCAGGAGCTGCTCGTCGTGAGGGTGGACAGAGGTAATGGAGGAGACGGCCACGGCGCGCGGAGCCGACGACTTTAGCAACAGTGGCCGGAGCCCTTGCAGCGTCGCCACGGCGCCGTAATAGTTGATCGCCGCGGTGGCGGGGCCCGCAATATCGACACCTGCCACGGCGAGAACGGCGTCGATCGAACCACCGCTTTGTTTCGTCACCTGCTCGACGAGAGCAGTGCGTCCTTCAGGTGTACCGAGGTCCGCAACGACTTCGGCATTGTGAATATCCGCGCCAATCACATGATGGCCCTGCGACTCGAGTAGCTGCCTCGTGGCCAGGCCAATACCGGATCCTGCACCTGTAATGACGTAAGTTCTGAGCATACTGGGCATATTGAGTTCTCCATTCAAGACGGGCTACGAGGGCGTACCAGCGCATGCACAAGCCCGTAGCCGGGGACGGTTTGCATGTCGCAAAGGTAGCGGCTCTGCCGCGAAAGATGAAGGAGGGTGAGGTTCCTGACAGTGCGGACAAATTGTCCGAACCGATGTCGCGTGCTTGTGAACCACGCGCGCTGCCGCGGATTACGCCGCAACACTCGCTTGCAACCACCGAAGAAGCGGCTTCAATTTCTCGCGATATTCATTGCGCGGCGGATGCACCAGATAATATCCAGCCCCGGTCTCCACCACGCGCTTGAACGGCGTCACCAGTGAGCCGCTTGTGAGATTCTCTCCGACCAGGTTCAGATCCCCCAGCGCCACACCCAACCCGCGTGCCGCGGCGCTGAATGCGAGGTCCAGCGTGTCGAACACCTGCTCCCGATACGTATGCGCGGCAAGGTTGCCTTCCTGCTGCAGCCACAGAATCCACCCCCGCCGGCCGAAGCTGGAATGCAGCAACGTGTGCTGTTTCAGATCTTCGGGCTCCACGAGCGGGGGTGTGCCGCTGGCGATCTGCGGCGAGCAGACCGGCGTCAATCTCTCGCGCATCAGACAGGTGGCTTCCAATCCTTCCCAATTGCCGGTTCCGAACAGGATCGCGGCGTCGAGCGTGCCTTCGCCGAAGTTGGTTGGCAGGAACCATGCGGTGTCGATATTCAACTGCGTACCTGGAACTTCAGCATAGAAGTCGGTCAGGCGCGGCACCAGCCAGCGCGCCGCCAGCGTGGGCGTGACGCGCAGGGTAATGGTCTGGCCGCCGGAGTTCGTGATGTGCATCGAGCGGCGCGCGGTTGCCAGCAACTCTTCGACGATCGGCACCAGCCGTTGACACTCCGCAGTCTGCACGACCATGCGGGTGTGCCTCACGAACAGCGCGCAACCGAAATACTCCTCGATCTGTTGAATATGCCGGCTCACCGCGCTCTGGCTGAGAAACAGCTGCTGCGATGCAGCCGTGAAGTTGCCGCAGCGGGCGACCACCAGCAGGGTTTGCAGCACGTTGAAGGGAGGATAGCGTTCGATCTTCATTTATGCACAACTCGCATGGTAACCATGAGATTTTACCGTTTGTGGCCGGAAAATTGGCGTTCTTAAATCCCTTCAACGAATCCGGATTTCCACCCCCGAAGTAGCCTTGCAGTGAGTGCCGCGACGCCGGCGCTGAGCAACGGGTTTGCCTTTCGTAGCGGGCAGAAACGCCGGATCGACGCCGCGTCGAACAATGCGTTCAAGGGAGTTTTCGTTTGGTCCGATCTACCGTTACGTTGCCCCTGCAACAGGGCATGCCCGCGTCGCAAAGCCATGCACACAGTGCAAGTGCGTCCGAGGAATCGGGCAACGTTTCTCAAATGGAATATGTCGCGCGCCAGCCGACTCAGACCGCGCCGCGCTGGCCGGAAGGACACCGTTCCTGCGTCGCGCTCGCGTTCGATCTCGACGGCCCGACCGGCGATGCAATGCTCAACGGTTCGATCTGGACCAACCCTTCGTATTTCACCCTGGGCAGTTACGGCCCGTGGCGCGCGCTTGGCCGTCTGCTCGATATGCTCAACGAGCGGCGCGTGCCGGCGACTTTCTTCGTGCCGGCCTGGGTGGTCGAAAACTGGCCGGATCAGTGTGCGGCGATCATCGCGGGCGGCCATGAGATCGCTTACCACGGCTACCGGCACGAGGCTTTCTGGACTCTGGATCGCGACGGCCAGCGCGAAGTCATGGAACGCTCCGCGGAAGTCTTCGCCAAATATCTCGGCATGCAGCCGGTTGGTTTTCGCACGCCGTCGGGCGACTGGGGGCCGGACACGATTCGCGTGCTGATGGAGGCCGGAGTGCGCTATTCGAGTTCGATGCGGGGCGACGATCGTCCTTATCTGCTGCACGCCGAGGGCATCGCCGAGCCCATGGTCGAAATTCCGGGCCGCTGGGAGCTCGACGATTATGCGTCGCTGGCCTATCACCGCAACCCGGATTTTCCGGCGAGCCTCGACCGCATTGCGAGCTATGACACGACGCTCGACAACTGGCGTCGTGAATTCGACGGCTCGCATCGCGACGGACTCTGCCTGACCACGCTGTTTCATCCGAAGGTGTCCGGCAAACCTGGCCGTATTGCGCTGCTAGAAAGACTGATCGAGCACATGCACGCACAAGGCGACGTATGGTTCGCCACGTGCCGCGACGTCGCGCAATGGTGGCTCGATAACAATACGTCGGGACACGCGCAGGAGTTCAGCGCATGAATGCACTTCACTGGCCACACAACGCGCGCTGCGCAGTGGTCGTCACGGTCGACTTCAACGACGAACACGGCATCCTGACTCAGGAGCCGCGTATCGCCGGCCGCGAGAAATCGCTTTCGGTGTGGCGCTATGGCGCGAAACGGGGCGTGGATCGCGTGCTCGACGCGTTCGATGAGTTCGATGTCCGCTCGAGCTGGTTCTTGCCCGGACGCGTTGCCCAAACTCATACGGACTTGCTGCACCGTATCGATGCGCAGCAACACGAAATCGGCACGAGCGGATATCGCTGCGAGAACTTCGACACACTCACGTTCGATGAGCAACGACAAGCGTTCCTTGCCGGTCAGCAAGCGCTCGTCGACACGCTCGGTCGGCGCGTGCAGGGTTTTCGTTCCTTCTATGGCAATTGGGCGCCGGGCTTAGCGGACTTTCTGCGCAGCGAAGGCGTCACGTGGTCGTCGTCATGGCGCGGCGACGATCTGCCGTATTTTCATCTGCCGGACGCGGATGCGAATGCAGGGACAGTGGCGGCTGGCGACACGCCGCCGCTGGTCGAACTGCCGCTTCACTATGAACTCGAAGACGAACCGTACTTCGTCTACAACCTGTCGCCTGCAGTACCGGTCGGACAGCCGCGGATTCCCTCGTATCGGGAAGTGCTGGCGAACTGGAAGCAGGATTTCGCGGCGTTCCGTCGCTTCGGTTTGTGCTTTGTGTTGAGACTGCATCCGGAGCTCATCGGTACGGCGGGACGTATCGACGTGTTGCGCGAATTGCTAGCGGAGATGCGTTCGCACGACGACGTGTGGTTCGCGACGGGCGCGGAAGTGGCGGCCTGGTGGCGGCAGAACGTCGACGGTAACGAGCCGGGTCATCCGGTCGAGGTTTTTGCAAGGCATCGGGAGGCCGCACGATGAGCGCGCGTGATCTGTCGCTGTCGGAGCAACTGGCGGCGTTCGTCGCCGGCGTACCCAACGACGCGCTGCCTGTTGCCGTCGTCCATAAGGCCAAGCGGCATATCCTCGACACGATCGGCGCGTCGCTGGCCGGCGCCGCGGCCATGGAGTCGCGCAGCGCGCGGGCGGTCATGTCCGGCGACGGGCCAGGCGTGGCGCATGTGTGGGGCACACGGCAGTCGCTCGGCCCGCGCAGCGCGGCCTTCGTCAACGGTGTCGCGGCACATGCGCTGGAACTCGACGACTCCGGCGGCTGCGATCATTCCGGCGCCGTCGTGCTGCCCGCGGCATTCGCGGCGCTTGCCTGCTCGCCGCGACCGGTATCGGGGCGGGCGTTTCTTGCGGCTGTGGTGCTCGGCTATGACGTCGGCAGGCGCGTGCTCGAAGCATGCGGCGGATATTCGCCGCACAACGCACGCGGCTGGCATTCTACGATGACCTGCGGCGTGTTCGGCGCGGCGGCGGCAAGTGCGCGCCTCCTCGGGCTCGATGCCGTGCAAACCGGCGCGGCGTTCGGCCATGCGGGCAGCTTCAGCGGCGGCCTATGGGGTTTCATTCACGACGCGTCGCAAACGAAGCGCATGCACACCGGCCGCGCGGCTGAAGGTGGACTGCTGGCGGCATTGCTGGCGAGGGAAAACGTCACCGGCCCGACGCAGGTGTTCGCGGACGTATGGGGCGGCTTCTTCAATGCGTTCGCTCCCGACACGCAGAAGCCCGAAGCCTTGCTGCACGAACTGGGCGACACGTGGAAGATCATGCGTTGCTCGATCAAGCCGCACGCGTCGTGCCGCAGCACGCATGCAGCGGTGGATGCCACGCTCGATCT
Source organism: Paraburkholderia sp. GAS32 (assembly GCF_050434225.1). Taxonomy (NCBI): domain Bacteria; kingdom Pseudomonadati; phylum Pseudomonadota; class Betaproteobacteria; order Burkholderiales; family Burkholderiaceae; genus Paraburkholderia; species Paraburkholderia sp. GAS32. The sequence goes on from NZ_JBNPVS010000027.1 coordinate 102,940, forward strand.
GCTGCGTGACATCAAATGTGACCCGGACAGGCTATCCAGCGTGCACGTCAGATTGAGCGCATTCGTCGAAGGCATGTGCGGCGGCCGCGAATTGCGCAACCTGGCCTCGTCGCAAATGAGTTTGCCGTATGCGGTTGCTTCGGTGCTGGTCTATGGCCACGCGGGGATTGCCGCCTATCTCGAGGCTGCCCGAACGGATCCGCGCATGGCCGCGATGATGGAGCGCATCACGCTCGAAGTCGATCCAGCGATGTCCGATCTGGACGAGCCCATCGTCACGCTCACGATCGCCGATGAGATGCCGCGCTCGCAGCAGGTGCTCACGCCGCTCGGCGATCCGCGCAATCCGTTGTCGGATGCGGACTTGCTGTCGAAGTACCACACCCTGGCCGCCATGGCGCTCGACGACACGTCGGCGAATGCGCTTGCCGATGCGGTACTCGATCTGGACAATCTCGCCGACGCGCGCACGCTTCTATCGTGGCTTGGCGGCGACGCCGATGCTAAACCCGCGCTGCGGTAGCGCGACAGGCCGTGACGGAAACTCAATGGTTTCGATGACAAGCGTTCAATTCTTTAAAGGTATGTCCTCCATGTCCAAGCTGAACCCGCTGCGCGCTGCGTCCCGTTTGATGGCAGTCTGCCTGTCGACATTTCTCTTCGGCGCTGCTGCCCACGCGCAAGCGTTGCCTGATTCGATCGCCAAGGCCAAGGTCATCAAGGTCGCGGTGAACTCGATCTACCCGCCGATGGAATACAAAGACCCGGAGAGCGGCGAACTGACCGGCTTCGACATCGACCTCGGCAATGCGATTGCAAAGCAACTCGGCGTCAAGCTGGACTGGCAGGAGTCGGCGTTTGAACAATTGCTGCCCTCGCTCGCTACCGGGCGTGTGGACATGGTGCTGAGCGGATTGAGCGACGTGCCGGGGCGCCGCGATACGGCGGATTTTCTCGATTACCTGAATTCAGGCGCGCAGTTCTACATCCTGACGGGCGCGTATGGCGGCGAGATCCGGCAGTCGGCGGATCTGTGCGGAAAGTCGGTCGGTACGAGTCGCAGCACGTCGTTCCCGGCGGACACCGCAGCATGGAGTGCGAAGAACTGCGTCGGCAAGACGCCGGTCACGGTGGTGGGTACGGAAGACACGTCATCTGCGCGTATGCAGTTGAAGCAGGGGCGAATCGTCGCGGGCGTGCAGGGCAGCGAAACGCTGCCGTACGCAATGAAGCTCGAACCGAACACCTACAAGCCCATTGGAGAACCGTTCGCGGCTTCGCCTGAAGGCATCGCCTTTGCGAAATCCAACCCGAAGCTGCGCGATGCGGTGCGGGCCGCGCTCGACAAGCTGGTCGCCAACGGCACATACAGTGCGATCGTGGCGAAGTGGGGCCTGCAATCGAGCGCGGTTCAGCAGGTGACGATGAACGGTGCGAAGGACCATTGAAGCACCTAGGTCATTCCACGTTCTCGCTAAGCCACATGGCGAATGCCGACACGAGCGGCGTATCGGACAACTCTTGCCGGGACACCAGGTAATACGCGTGCCTCGACGGCACGGTGATGTTGAACGGCCGGATCAGCGTGCCGTCCATCAGGTCGTCCCGCACCGAGAAACTGTCGCCGAGCGCCACACCCTGACCGTGAATCGCCGCTTCGATACCGATATGCGCATTGCCGATTTCAAGAATCCTGATGCCCTCGAGTTTGTCTGCCGACGCATGCGCGAGCCATCGCATCCACGATCCCGAGTGCTCGCAAAACAGCGCTTTGCCCGCGAGATCTTCGGTCTTGCGGATCGCGTTGGGACCGTTCATCAGGGCGGGACTGACCACCGGAAACAGCGATGGATGCGTAATCAGCGTGACGTGGCGATCGCGCCAGCGGCCTTCTCCGTAGCGCACGCATACGTCGACATCGGGCGAATACACTTCGCGGTCGTCGTTGGAGGGGATCACTTTCAGATTGATCGCCGGGTACTGGTCGAGAAACTCGCCGATGTGCCGGGCCATCCAGCGTGACGTGAACAGCAGCGGCGTGGACACGACGAGATCGCCGGCCATCTCGGGTGAGTCCAGTTTGACCACGGCGTTGGCGATCATGTCGAACGCGTTTTTGACGGGCTGCAGCAAGGCCTCGCCTTCGCGCGTCAGTTTCACGCGCGCCTTTGATCTGACGAACAGCGTAACGCCGAGTGACTCTTCGAGAATGCGGATCTGATGGCTGACCGCGCTGGCGGTCACGTGCAACTCCTGCGCGGCGCCGGCCACGCTCGAGCGCCGCGCGGCGGCTTCGAACGCACGAAGAGGATTGAGCGGTGGCAGACGGTTTCTCATGAGGCGGGAAGAGATGCTGAGAAAAATTTCATTTGACCGGAATTTAATTCTCGCTACAAGAAGAAAAACTGGATACGTACAGTGGAGTCAACTTAACGGAGGGGACTAGCAGCGATGAATATTTCTGAACCGATCGAGCGTTTGTGGGGCGGGCGTTTCAAGTCGGGGCCGTCGGCGGCGCTCAAGGCGCTATCGCGTTCGGATCCGAGCTTCTTCCGGCTCGCGCCGTACGATCTGGCCGGTTCCCGCGCGCATGCGCAGGAACTGCGCCGCGCTCAGATCCTGACCGAAGAAGAATTGCAGCAACTGCTGGGCGAAATGGACAAACTGCAAGCGCAGTACCTTGCAGGCGAGATCGGACCGTCGCAGGATGACGAGGACGTGCACACGTTCCTCGAACGCGAATTGACGCAACGTTTGGGCGCCATCGGCGGCAAGCTGCGCGCGGGCCGCTCGCGCAACGACCAGGCGGCCAACGACCTGCGCCTGTTCCTGCGCGACAAGGCACGCACGCTGGCGCACGCGGTGATCGATTTGCAGAACGCACTGATCGAACAGGCCGATGCGCACACCCGCAGCGTGACGGCGGGCTTTACCCATCTGCAGCCGGCGCAGCCGGTCGTGTTCGCGCATCATTTGCTGGCGCACGCGCAGTCGATTTACCGCGACGTCGATCGCCTGGTGGACTGGGACCGGCGCAGCGCGCGCTCGCCGCTGGGCGCGGCAGCGCTGGCGGGCTCGGCGATCTGCCTCAGCCCGGAGTTGTCAGCCACCGAGCTCGGCTACGACGCACCCTGCGAAAACTCGATCGACGCCGTCGCTTCACGCGATCACGTGGCGGAGTTCGTGTTCATTGCGAGCATGCTGTCGGTGAATCTGTCGCGACTGTCGGAGGAAGTGATCCTGTGGACGACACGGCAGTTCGGCTGGGTCGTGTTGGACGATGGCTACGCCACGGGCAGCTCGATCATGCCGCAGAAGAAGAACTCGGATATCGCGGAGCTCACGCGCGGCAAGGCGGGACGACTGATCGGCAATCTTGGCGGCCTGCTGGCGACGCTGAAGTCGCTGCCGCTCGCGTACAACCGCGATCTGGCGGAAGACAAGATCGCCGCGTTCGACAGCATCGACACGCTGGAGTTGGTATTGCCCGCGATGGCTGGCATGATCCGCACGATGCAGGTGAACGTGGCCGAGATGCGCCGCCAGGCGCCGCTGGGTTTCACGCTCGCCACGGAGGTAGCCGACTGGCTCGCGCTGCGCGGTATTCCGTTCAGCGAGGCGCACGAGATCACGGGCGCGCTGGTGAGGGCGTGTGAAGAGCAGGGCATCGAGCTGGGTGAGGTGTCGGTGGCGACGTTGGCCCAGGTGGATGCGCGGCTGGAGGCGTCGGTGCTGGAACACGTGACGCTCGAAGCCGCAGTGGCCGCGCGCAGCGGCTACGGCGGCACGGCACCGGCTCGCGTGGAAGAGCAGATCACCCGGCTGCGTGTGGCGATCGACAAGCAGACCGCGTGGGCGGCCGACTACAGGGGGCCATCATGGTAAGCGTTTCCAACGATAGGGCGGCACTGCCCGCGGAGGCTCAGAAGCAGATGACAGAGATGAGTGAGGACGTCACCGACATTTCGCATCTGGAACATGTACGGCGCCGCTACTGGGGCCGTTATGTGGCCTCAGCGGCAATCATCGCGTTGATTGGGTACGTGGTGCTGGCGTTCGCGCACGGCCAGATCGAATGGCGTTACGTCGCGCGGTTCCTGACGGCGCGCTCGATCCTGAACGGCCTCGTCAACACAATCGTGATGACGGTGCTGGCGATGGTGCTGGGCGTGGTGCTCGGCGTGATCACCGCGATCATGCGGCTGTCGCCCAATCCGGTGTTGCAGACGGTCGCGCAAGGCTATGTGTGGCTGTTTCGCGGCACACCGGTGATCCTGCAACTGCTGCTGTGGTTCAACCTGGCGCTGGTGTTTCCGTCGATGGGCATCCCGGGCCTGTTCGAATTCCGCACGGTGGACGTCATGACGCCGTTCCTCGCGGCGTTGCTGGGTCTAGGGATCAACCAGGGGGCGTACACCTCGGAAGTGGTGCGCGCGGGGCTGCTGTCGGTGGACACGGGTCAGTATGAAGCGGCCAAGTCGATCGGCATGCCGCGGCTGCAGGCGCTGCGCCGGGTGATTCTGCCGCAGGCGATGCGGGTGATCGTGCCGCCGATCGGCAACGAGCTGGTGGGGATGGTGAAGCTGACGTCACTCGCGAGCGTGATCCAGTACGCGGAGATGCTGCACAACGCCGAGAACATCTACTACGCGAATGCACGGGTGATCGAGCTGCTGATGGTGGCCGGGGTCTGGTATCTGGTGGTGGTGACGGTGTTGTCGTTCGCGCAGTCGCGGGTGGAGCGGCACTACGCCCGCGGGGCGGGACGTGCATCGGGCCGGCAATGAAGGCGCCGGTGACGACAGGACAAGGAGCCGAAATGAATTCAATCGTTCGCGCGGTCGACGTGCGCAAGTCATATGGCGAGTTCAAGGCGTTGCAGGGCATCACGCTGGATGTGGCCAAAGGCGAGGTGCTGTGCGTGATCGGGCCGTCGGGCTCGGGCAAGAGCACGTTCCTGCGCTGTATCAACCAGCTTGAGAAGATCAACGACGGGGCGCTGTGGGTGAACGGCGAACTGGCGGGCTACCGGCGGGTGGGCAACCGGCTGCACGAACTCTCTGAGCGGCAGGTGGCGCGCCAGCGTCTGGCGACCGGCATGGTGTTCCAGAAATTCAACCTGTTCCCGCACAAGACGGTGCTGGAGAACGTGATCGAAGGTCCCGTGCAGGTTCTCAAGCGGCGGCGCGCGGAGGCGGAAGAAGAGGCGCGTTCGTTGCTCAAGCGGGTAGGGCTCGCTCACAAGTGCGATGCATTTCCGGTGGAACTGTCCGGTGGACAGCAGCAACGGGTGGCGATTGCACGTGCACTGGCGATGCATCCGCAACTGATGTTGTTCGACGAACCGACCTCGGCGTTGGACCCGGAACTGGTGGGCGAGGTGCTGGCGGTGATGCGGGATCTCGCGAAAAGCGGCATGACGATGATCGTGGTGACGCATGAACTGGGCTTTGCACGCGAGGTGGCCAACCGGGTGGTCTTCATGGATCAGGGGCAGGTGGTGGAAACCGGCACGCCTGATCAGGTGCTCGGGCAGCCAAAACATAAACGTACGCAGGATTTCATCTCGGCCGTGCTTTCCTGATCACAACCGCGGGTTCCGGCTGGGACCCGTTTTTCAGATTCTTCTAACAAGCGAGTTTCTATGAACGCGTCCCTTCGTTTGCGTGAATGGTTCACCCTGGTAGTTGGCGTCGTGGCGCTGCATGCGCCGCTGCTTCATGCGCAAACTGCTTCGTCAATTGGCAAGAGCACGCTCGTCGCGGCGATCGTGCCGAACTATCCGCCGTTCGAATACAAGGACCCAGCCACCGACAAGCTGATGGGCTTCGACGTCGATCTCGGCGAAGCACTCGCCGCTAAGCTCGGCGTCAAGCTCGAGTGGCAGGAAACCAGCTTCGACCAGATGATGAGCGCGCTGACGACGAAGCGCGTCGACGTGATCCTGTCGGGCATGACCGATCTTCCCGAGCGCCGCGGGGCGGTGAACTTCCTTGACTACATCACGACCGGTCCGCAGTTCTACACGACGAAGGCGCGTGCGGGAGAGTTCGCGACGATGGATGCGTTGTGTGGCAAGACCGTCGGAACGAGCCGCCGCACATCGTTTGTGAACGATGCCGCGAAGTGGAGCGATGAGCATTGCGTGAAGGCAGGTAAGCCGCCCATCAAGGTAATCGGTACGGATGGCTCGTCGGACGCGCGCATGCAGTTGCGCCAGAACCGGATCGATGCGGCGGTGCAGGGCGGCGAAACTTTGCCGTACCAGAACTCGATTGAGCAGAACGCGTACGCGCCGATCGGCCAGCCATTCCTGTCGCAGTACACCGCGCTCGGTATGTCGAAGGACAACGCGGCGCTCAATACGGCGTTGACCAATGCGTTCAACCAACTGATCGCCGACGGCACTTACCAGAAGATCCTGGCGAAATGGGGTTTGCAGCAACACGCCGTGCCGAAGGCGCTCGTTAACGCCGGGACGTGATACGGGCGGCGCGAGCCTCGCTGGGCCGTCATCACGCTCGACAGATGGTTTGCCCATGCCGCCGGCTGCCCGAGCCAGCGGCGCATGGTAGCGGGCTTGTGCGCTTCGATGCCGCTGAGCGTTTTTTGCCAGTGCGTGGCGTCGACTTTCAGCCCCGGGCCATCGCCTTTCCGACATGTTCGGCGAACGCTTTGACCTTGGCCGAATGCCGGCGCTCCAGTGGGCTCACCAGATGGATCGGGATCGGGATCGTGTCCCAGTCCGGCAACATCCGCTGCACTTCGCCACTGGCTAGCTCGTCATCGAACAGCCACGTCGGCGAATAGCCGATACCCATACCCGCGAGCACCGAGGCCCGCATGACCTCGCTGCTGTTGGTTTGCAGATTACCTTCGACCCGCACGATGCGCGTGGTTCCCACCGGATCTGTCGCGCCGGGTCCTGCCGTAAAACGCCACGCGTTGCGCATCGCCAGTTCGGTGTAGACGATGCAGTTGTGCCCACTCAAGTCGTCGGGGGCGCGTGGCGCTTTCGTTCCTTTGGGCAGTGAGCGCACGTAGCTGCGATGCGCCATCAACATTCGCTGGGCCGTTCCCACGCGACGCGCGATCAGGCTGCTGTCCGGCAGATCGCCGAGCCGCACCGCGACGTCGATCCCCTGTTCCACGAGATCGACAAAACCATCGCTCAGGCGCAGGTCGATCTTCACACCCCGATGCTCTGCCAGAAACGACTGAACCAATGGCATGAGCTTGAGGCGCCCGAAACCGACTGACGCCGCGATCCGCAGCCAGCCCGTCAGTTGCTGCTCGCCGCGCCGCAGCGCGCCTTCGGCCTCCGCGATTTCCGCGACGAGGCGCCGCGCCTGCTCGAAATAGTGTTCACCTTCTTCGGTCAGAGCAAGCGAACGCGTGGTTCGCGTCAGCAGCCGCGCGCCCAGCTCGCGCTCGAGTGCCGCGACCTGTTTGCTCACTGCGCTTTGCGTCGTGTCGGCCTCGTGCGCGACCGCGGAAAAGCTGCCGGCCTCCACCACGCGCACGAACGTCTTCATTGCCTGCAGCTTGTCCATTTTGCTCGATATATTCCTGTATGGAATCAGTAATATGAGCATACACCATCTATATCCCCAATCTGGAATCAGTCAAAGTGCAGTCATCGCAAACGCGATTCGACACAACCCAACTCAAGGAGTACCGACATGAACTCACCCGTCGTCCTTATCACTGGCGCGCTGACCGGCATCGGCCGCGCTACCGCTCTTGCTTTTGCTCGCGAAGGAAACCGCGTGGTCGTCAGCGGCCGGCGCGAAGAAGCAGGCCAGGCGCTTGCCGCCGAATTGCGTGCGCTTGGCGCCGAAGCCGAATTCCTGCGCGCCGATGTGCGCTTCGAAGCGGAAGTACGCAGCTTGGTCGAGCAAACCGTGGCGCGTTTCGGACGCCTCGACGTGGCCGTCAACAACGCCGGCACGGAAGGTCAACTGGCGCCGATCGTCGAGCAGACGGCGACCAACTACGAAGACACGTTCTCGGTCAACGTGCTCGGCACGCTGCTGTCGCTCAAGCACGAAATGCGCGTGATGCTGGCGCAGGGCGCGGGTTCGATCATCAATCTCTCGTCGATCGCGGGCCAGGTCGGCATTGCGGGCGCGTCCGTCTACGCAGCCAGCAAGCATGCGGTCGAAGGTCTCACGAAGAGCGCGGCGCTCGAAGGCGCTGCCGCAGGCGTGCGCGTCAACGCCGTGGCGCCGGGTCCTGTCGCGACCGAAATGTTCGACCGTTTTGCCGGCGGGAGCGAGGAGGGCAAGGCCGGTTTCCTCGCGACGATACCGGCGCGCCGCGCCGCGACTCCGGACGAGATCGCCCAGACCATCGTCTTCCTTGCGAGCGACAAGGCGCGCTACCTCACCGGACAGAACATTGCAGTCGACGGCGCCTATACCGCGCAATAACGCACGAGTTTTTCCACCTGGCTTTATTCATCTTTTCTACTCAGGAGCATCACCATGACCACCATCAATGTCCCGACGCGCGACGAAGTTTCCCCGGCTAACCAGGCCATCTTCGACAAGCTCAAGAGCAGTCTCGGCACAGTACCCAACCTGTACGCGACGCTCGCCCATTCGGAGCATGCGCTCGGCAACTACCTCGCGTTCCAGAACGCGAAGAGCAGTATCACCGGCAAGGCGCGCGAAATCGTGAACCTCGTCGTGAGCCAGGTCAACGGCTGTGAATACTGTCTGGCCGCACACACCATGATCGGCAAGATGAACGGCTTCACCGACGAACAGATTCTCGAAATCCGCGGTGGCAAGGCAAGTTTCGACGCGAAGTTCGATGCGCTCGCGCGCCTGGTGAAGAACATCGCGGTCAACCGCGGGCACGCAGATCAGGCGCTCGTCGATGCGTTCTTCGCCGCGGGGTGGACCAAGGCCAATCTGGTCGACACGATCGTCGTGATCGGCGACAAGACCGTCACGAACTATCTGCACGCAACGACGCGCGTACCGGTGGACTTCCCCGCTGCGCCGCAACTCGCTGCCTGATGGTTGCAGCCGGGCAAGGCACGGTGCTCATAAGATGTCCGCATTGCCCGGCTGACTGGAGTGTTACCGTATATCTATCCAGTCAGCGATCCCGGCACGCCAATCAGGCGCTTAGCTACAATAAAGCGCCTTGAAAGCACGCCCGATGAAACGCAAGCGATCAATTGAACACGGAGAAGACGATGATAGAACGACACATGGTGACGACAGCGTTTGACCTTCCGGGACACAGGATAGAGCGCTCATTCGGCGTCGCTCGCGGGATCATCGTTCGGTCCCGATCCGTCGTTGGTGCACTTGGCGCATCGCTGCAGACGATTTTTGGAGGCAACATCACGCTTTACACCTCGCTGTGTGAGCGAGCGCGGCAGGATGCATACGACCGAATGATTGCGCAGGCTGCGGACCTTGGCGCAAACGGCATCATCGGCATGCGGTACGACGCAACCGAGATAGCGAGAGGCATCACAGAGGTGTTGTGCTATGGGACGGCGGTCCACACGACGTTGCTGGTTTGAAGAGCGCGTGCCGATCAGGGCTGAGAACATGACCACATGATCTGAAGGCATTGACGGGTGGTCAGGGGCTTGGCTGGATCGACACAAAGATCATGAGAGCAGCCGATCTGAACATAGGGACGGTTCCGTATGAGACGGTGTTCGACATGGTTCAGGGCGGCCGGCTGGACTATTTTCCGCGTGGTGTCATTGAAGCTTTAATGTCGCGCGGGTTTAGAGGCGTGCTTTGCTTCAAGCACCATCGTGTCGTCGGCCATCTTAAGAAAACTATCAACGATCGGATTTGTGTACTGAAGCTGCGGACATACGGTGAATCCCCGAAACACGACGTCCGGTGAAAACGGCCGAAACTGGATCTTCGTGGGATTGGCATCGAAAGTCGCAAGCGGATTCACGATGCCGATTCCCAACCCGCGCGACACCATCGCGCAAATCGTCGCACCGTATGGCGTTTCGATAGTCGGCACCTGATTGACTTCCGCCTGACGCAACACGCGATCCAGCGACGAACGCGTGTCGTCCGCATACGAAGGCAGAATCAGCCTTTCGTTGCGCAGATCGCGTGCGTGGATACGTTTGCGCGCAGTCAGCGGATGCCCGGCCGGTAGCGCGCACACGCCGGGTAGCCGGTATAACTCGGTGCTCGTCACACCAAATGCATCGGGCGTAGTCGTAGCAAAGCCGATATCGCAATAGGCCGCCGAGGCCCAACGCTGGATCGTGCCTTCGCTGCGCATTTCCAGCGATATCGCAATGCGTGGATAGACGGCAAGAAAACGCTCGATCACAATCGGGATGAACGACAACGCCAGCACCGGCGCCGCGACGAGCCGCAGACGGCCACTGCCGAACTGGCGGATTTCACGCGCGGAATGCGCCAGTTTCTCGAGGCCCACAAAACTCCGGTCCACTTCGCGGTAAAACGCGCTCCCCGCATCCGTGGCCTGAATCCGTCCGCCATTGCGCGTGAACAGCGCCAATCCCGTCGATGCCTCCAGTTCCGCAATCAACCGGCTGATGCTCGGCTGCGACGTGCCAAGTTCCTCGGCGGCGGCGGTCATCGAGCCGCGCAACATGACCAGCCTGAACGCTTCGATTTGCCGCTGATTCATCCTTTTGCCTCGTCTGCCTTCGTTGATCCGGCTCCCAGCTTGCCATACCAAATTTGAATGGCAGACGTTTTTGGTCGTATTTGACCGGATGGTCGACGAAAACCTAGACTGGCTTGCATCTTCTTACCGGCCATAGACGATGCGCTCCGATGCCCTGCTGCTTCACGACGATTTTCGCGTGACCCCGTACTGGTGGGACACCGCGCCGCCCGAGACGGTCCGTGACGCGTTGCCGTCCAACGTTGACGTGGTGATCGTCGGCAGCGGCTATTGCGGCTTGTCGGCGGCTGCGGTTGCAGCGCGCCTCGGCGCGAGCGTCGCCGTGCTCGACGCCGCAGAGATCGGGGCGGGCGGCAGCACGCGCAGCGGCGGCATGGTGTCGAGCGGACAGAAGCTCGCGCTAACCAATGCGATTCGTGGCGTATCGGCAGAGCGGCTGGGACGGCTGATGCACGAGTCGATGGCGAGCTTCGATTACCTGAAGCGCCTTGTCGCCGAGGAGTCGCTCGACGCCGATCTGCAGATCACGGGGCGTTTCTTCGGTGCATTCACGCCGCGCCACTTCGATCGCTTGCGGCGCCAGGGCGACCTCTTGCGCGAGAAGACCGGCGTGACGGTGCATGTCGTGCCGCGCGCGGAGCAGCATACGGTGATCGGCTCCGACTACTACTACGGCGGGATTCTCGTCGATGAATACGGTGGTCTGCATACGGCCAAATATCATCGCGCGCTGCGAGATCTAGCGCGGCGTTGCGGCGCGACTTTGCATTCACATGCGGGAGTGGAACGAATCGAACGCAATGGCGCGGGTTTTCGGGTTCACGCAACGCGAGGAAAAATCGACACGAAGCATGTGCTGGTCGCGACCAACGGCTACACCGGACGGCTGCTGCCGTTCTTCGCGCGGCGCGTGCTGCCGGTCGCGAGTTACCAGATCGCAACGGAGCCGCTGCCGCCGGGACTGATGGCCGTGCTGAATCCGGGGCGGCGCATGATCAGCGATTCGAAGCGCAATCTGTTCTACACAAGGCCGTCGCCCGATGGCACGCGAATGCTGTTCGGCTCGCGCCCCGCCATCCGCGAAGTGAGCGAACGTGAAGCGGCGAGGATGCTGCACGCGAAGATGATCGAGTTGTGGCCCGCACTGCGCGACGTGCGCATCACGCACGCGTGGAAGGGCTACGTCGCGATGACGGGCGACAAGCTCGCGCATATCGGTGAACAGGACGGCATTCACTACGCGCTCGGCTGCAACGGCAACGGTGTCGCGCTGATGAGCTATCTGGGCTCGCGAGTCGCGAGATCCATGCTCGGACTCGATGCGCAGGCGGGCGCATTCGGCGAGGGCGCCTTTCCGGTCAACCCGGCCGGCATGGCGAGCCGCCTGAGCGTGCCGGTCGGCACGGCGCTCTATGCGTTCGACGATTTCTGGAGCGGCCGCGCGCGCGCCGCGCTTTCTTGACAGACTTCCCATCGCAGGTCCTTTCGACGGAGCAAACATCATGCGTTTTCGCCATCTTCTCAGCCTCATTGCGGTTGTCGTGCCGCTATCGCTCGTGTTGCAAGGCAACGCCCGTGCCGACGACATCGGCACGCTGACGCCCGGCAAGCTGGTCGCCGGCGTGGATGCGAACAACAAGCCGTATTCGTATATCGACAACGGCAAGATGACGGGCTTCGACGTCGAACTGCTGCGCGCCGTCGCCGCGAAGCTCGGCCTGAGCGCCGAGTTCCGCGCGCAGGATTTCAGCGGACTGCTGCCGAGCGTTGCGAACCAGCAGATCGATCTGGCCGCCGGGTCGATTTCGATCACGAAAGAACGCCTGAAAATGGTCGATTTCTCAGAGGGCTATCTGACGGGCCTTCTAAGCGTAGCAACCTTGCCCGACAGCACGATCACGAGCGATCCGTCGTCGGTGAAGGGCAAACGGATCGGCGTCGTGCAGGGCACGATCGAGGACACGTATTCGGACAGCTACCTGCCGGGCGCGCAGATCGTGCGCTTTCCGAACCTGAACGCGGGATTCCTCGCGATGCGCTCGAAATACATCGATGGCTACTTCGTGGATAAAACGCTCGTGGAAGGCTTGCAGGGCAAGTATCCGCAAATGAACATCGCGGACAAGCTCGACATCTCCGCCGTCAATCTGCCTGCCGGTTTCCCTGTGCACAAGGGCAACGCCAAGCTCGAGGCGGCGCTGAACAAGTGCATTGGCGAACTGGTCGCGGACGGAACCTGGCTGAAGCTGTACCTGCAGTTCCATCCGGGTTATTCGAAGCCCGCGAGCCTGCCGCCGTACGCGATGAAGACCGATAACTGATTGAGTTCGGCCGACTGCGGACCGGTGGCTGAACCCGCCGCCGACGCTCAACAGGGAGCGCACCATGAATGCTTTCTTGCAGAACTTTCTCGACTGGCCGTTGCTGATCTCGTCGATACCGTCGTTGCTGTGCACGGGTCTCGTCAACACGCTGGTGCTATCGGTGTTTTCGACCGTGCTGGGGATCGTCGCGGGCATGATGCTCGCGTTGATGACGGTGTCGCATACGCGCTGGTTGATGCTGCCCGCACAGGTGTTCATCGACGTGTTTCGCGGCCTGCCGGCCGCGCTCGTGATCCTGCTGGTCGGCCAGGGACTCGCGCCAGTGGGGCTCGCGATCTTCGGACCCAATCCGTATCCGCTCGCGATCGTCGCACTTGGGCTGATCTCGTCCGCGTATATCGCGGAGATTTTCCGCTCCGGCATTCAAAGCGTGGGGCGCGGACAACTGTCCGCGTGTCAGGCGCTCGGCATGACATACTGGAGCAGCATGCGCCACGTGATCGTGCCGCAAGGCGTGCGGCGCATCTTGCCGGCGCTTGCGAACCAGTTCATTTCGATCGTCAAGGATTCGAGTCTGGTCTATTTTCTCGGCCTGCTGACTTCGCAACGCGATCTGTTTACGATCGGCCAGAACACGTCGGTGAATACCGCGAACCTGTCGCCGCTGGTGGCTGCGGGTGCGGTGTATCTGCTTGTGACCGTGCCGCTCACGCACGCGATCAATCACATCGACCGCTGGACCAACCGTCATGCGAATCCGGCGCGCGGCAGTTCCAGTACACGATTGTCACGCCGGCAGCGCAAGGCGCAGGCTTCGGCCAGTTCGACTGTGCCGGTCAGGGCCGGCATTGCCGATCAACATAACTAGTCTTCACAGGCAGGACACCAGCCACAATGGGACCCAAAGTAGAAACGGTCGCTGACGACACCACCTTGCCTGCGCAAGTCGACGTCGTCGTCATCGGCGGCGGTATTATCGGGGTGAGCACGGCCCTTTATCTGAGCGAGAAAGGATTGCAGGTCGCGCTATGTGAGAAAGGCCATATTGCGGGCGAGCAATCGAGTCGCAACTGGGGGTGGGTGCGCGTCACGCATCGTGACATGCGCGAGTTCGCGTTGAGCATCGAAAGCCTGAAGCTGTGGCGGAAAATGGATGAGACGCTCGGTATCGACACGGGCTTCAATCAATGCGGCATCCTCTACATGACCGACGAAGACGCCGTGATGGACAGTCATCACGCGTGGCTCGACAAGGCGCGCCACGTAGCAGGCGACACGTTCGACACGCGCGTGGTCGACGGGAGTGCCGTTGCCGAGCTGTTGCCCGGCGCGACGAAAGCGTTCAAAGGCGGACTCTACACACCCGGCGACGGCCGCGCCGAACCGCAAAAGGCGGCACCGGCGATCGCGAATGCGTTGCGCAAACGCGGTGTCAAGATTCTGACGCCATGCGCCGCCCGTGGCATCGAAACAAGCGCAGGGCGCGTCAGTGCGGTCGTCACCGAGCACGGCACGATTCGTTGCAACAGCGTCGTCGTCGCGGGTGGCGCGTGGTCGCGGTTGTTCTGCGGCAATCTGGATGTCGATGTACCGCAACTGCTGGTAAAAGCCTCGGTACTTCGCACCGAGCCGCTCGACGGCGGCCCCACCTGTAGCGCAAGCAACAAGAAATTTGCGTTTCGCAAGCGCGCCGACGGCGGCTATACGATCGCTTTTGGCTTCCGCACCTATAGCGATCTCACGCCCGATTCCTTTCGCCTGTTCTTCAAATATGTCGAAGCGTTGAAGAGCCAGTTGGGCTCTTTGCGCATCGGCATCGGCGCTCGCTTCTTCGAGGAATTGCGCCGTCCGCGTCATTGGGCGCTCGACCGTCCCACCGCGTTCGAAGCGGTCCGCACGCTCGATCCCGAACCGATCACCCGGTACACCGACGCCGGTTTGCGCGAGTTCATCAAGGTCTTTCCGCATCTGGCGCACGCGCGAATCGCGCAGCGCTGGGCGGGCTACATGGACGTGACGCCGGACGCGATTCCAGTGATCTCCGGTGTCGATGCGGTGCCGGGCCTCTTTATCGGCACCGGCTTTTCGGGGCATGGATTCGGCATCGGCCCGGCGGCCGGAAAGCTGATGGCCGATCTGGTGACGAACGACACGCCGCTTGTCGACCCGCATGCGTTCCACCTCAACCGGTTCAGCGACGGAACGAAGATCGTGATCGACGCGGGCTTCTAAGGCGATCTTTCATCAGAAGGAATAGCCGGTCATTACGAAGCCGACGTAACGCGTTTGCCATAACATGATGTCATGGGCACCACAACAATTGCGGCGTTGTCGCCATTAAATAGACTCACTATATTGGCCTCAATGCGCATTACATCCACGATCTCTTTCGCTTAACCCTTTCGAGGACAAAGTCGTGATCAAGAAGCCCATGTTGCGCCCGCTTGCGGCGGTTCTGATTCTTGGTGTCGCGGGTCTGGTGCCTGCGTGTCTCACGCCTGTTTTTGCTGCGGGGAAGATTACCTTTGTTTCTCAAGGCGGCACGTATCAGGAAGCGCAGACCAAGGCGATCCTCGATCCCGCTGCGAAGCTGCTGAACATTACCGTGAACCAGGACAGCATCCCGGACGCGTGGCCGCAGATCAAGGCGCAGGCTGCAACCGGCAAGCCGATCTGGGACGTGGTCGATACGCCGACGTCCAACTGCCTGCGCGGCGGCCACGAAGGCCTGTTGGAGAAGCTCGATTTCTCGAAGATCCCGAATGGGGCCGCGATGCCCGAGAAATACCGCACGCCGTATTCAGTCGCCTATGAGTTCTATTCGACGGTCATCGGCTACAACAAGAAGTCGTTGAAGAAAGTGCCGCAGAGCTGGGCCGATTTCTGGAATGTGAAGGGATTCCCCGGCACGCGTGCGTTGCGCAATGATCCGCAGACGGTACTCGAAGCCGCGCTTCTGGCAGACGGCGTGCCGCGCGACAAGCTTTATCCGCTCGATGTCGACCGTGCATTCAAGAAGCTCCAACAGATCAAGCCGGACGTGACCGTCTGGTGGACGTCGGGCGGGCAGTCGGCGCAATTGCTGCACGACGGCGAAGTCGATATGACGATGATCTGGAACGGCCGCGCGAGCGCCGTGCGTAAAGACAACCCCGATATCGACTTCACGTTCAACGATGGCATTCTGCAGAACACCCAGTTGTGCGTGCTGAAGAACGCGCCGAACCTGGCCGACGCGATCAAATTCGTCAACGCCGCTGTCTCGCCCGAATTGCAGGCGAACTTGCCGCTGTACATCGACTATGGCCCGGGCAATCCGGCGGCTTTCAAGACCGGCAAGATCGACGCGAAACGCGCGAGCGAGCTGCCGAGCTCGCCGGACAACGCGGCGAAGCAGGCGCTCATGTCGGAGGAGTGGTGGGCCTCGGACGCCGGCATTCAGGCGAAGGCGCGCTGGCTCAAGTTTATGCAGTAAGGCGCAGACTGACCTCGACGCGCGGGCTCACAGGCTCGCGCGCACGTTTTGCTCACCCGTTCCGCACGTTTCAACGCCCGCGTAACCATCGAATGTGATCGACTATCTGATTCTCGGCGGCGGTTCGGCGGGCTGCGTGCTCGCCGCGCGTCTGTCCGAAGACGCCGGCAAGACCGTCTGCCTCGTCGAGGCCGGCCGCAATATTTCTCAGACGGACATGCCTGCTGCGGTGCGCAGCCGGTACCCTGGCCGCGCCTATCTCGACACAGCGAACATCTGGCAGCGTCTGAAGGCGCGCATGAGCGTGTCGGCAACGACACGACGCTACGAACAGGCGCGCCTGCTCGGCGGCGGCTCGGCGATCAATGCGCTGATGGCGAATCGCGGCGCGCCCGCCGATTACGATGAATGGCACGCGCTCGGCGCCCTCGGCTGGAACTGGAGCGCCTGCCTGCCGTACTTCCGCAAACTCGAATCCGATTGCGACATCAACGGCGAGCTGCACGGCAAGAGCGGCCCGGTCCGCATTCAGCGCGCGAACTGGGCACGCATTTCACCCTTCGTGCGCGCGGTGCTCGGCACGCTTGCCGCGCGTGGCCACGTGCGGCGCGACGATCAGAACGGCGCGTGGGAGGACGGCACGTTCATCGGATCGATCGCGGTGAGCGATGCCGGCGAGCGCATCCCAACATCGGTCTGTTATCTCGACGACACCGTGCGTGCCCGTCCGAACCTCACGATCCGCACCGGAACGCTCGTCGAGCGCGTGCTGTTCGACGGCACGCGCGCAGTCGGTGCGCGCATCGTCGCCAGCGAGGGCAGGGATGGGCTCAGCGAAGAATTGCGCGCCGAGCATGTAATCGTCTGCGCCGGTGCGATCCACAGTCCTGCGCTGCTGATGCGAAGCGGCATCGGACCGGCCGCTGAGCTCTCCGCGCTGGGTATCGAAGTGCGCGCGGACCGGGCCGGCGTCGGCGGCAATCTGATGGAGCATCCGTCGATCGCCGTTTCCGCGGTTTTGCCGCGGGCCGCCCGCACGCCTTTTCCCGACGAGCATCACGAGCAGGCCATCGTGCGCTTTTCGTCGGGCATGCACGACACAGTGCCCGGCGACATGCACGGTGCGATCCTGTCGCGTTCGGGCTGGCATTCGGTGGGCTACCGGCTCGGTACGATCTTCTTCTGGGTGAACAAGTCGTACTCGCGCGGCCGGGTGACGCTGACGTCGGCGAGTCCGCATAGCGAGCCCGCTGTCGATTTCAACATGCTGTCCGATGCTCGCGATCTCGAACGCCTGAAGCAGGCGCTGCGCTTCGGCGCTGAAACGCTGGCCGATCCGCTGATGGCGAAGCATCGCGCAACGCTTCTGCCTTCGAGCTATTCGCCGCGTGTCGCGAGCGTGGCCGTGCCGGGTGCGTGGAACGCGTTGCAACGCGGCACGCTGAGCGCGCTGCTGGACATCGCGGGTCCGTTTCGCGCGTGGCTCGTGCGACGCGTGGTCACTCAGGGCGTGACACTGAACGACCTGCTCGCCGACGATCATGCCTTGACGAAGTTCGTCACGCGCTCGGTGGGCGGTACCTGGCATCCGTCGGGAACTTGCCGGATGGGCGCCGCCGATGATCCGCTCGCTGTCTGCGATGCGCGTGGCGCCGTGTATGGCGTGAACGGGCTTTACGTGTGCGATGCGTCGCTGATGCCTTCGATACCGTGCGCCAACACGAATATTCCGACCATCATGATCGCGGAGCGCATCGCTGATATGCTGCGTGGCCGCGCCTAGGCGACATGCCGGGTTGAGAAAGCGGAAGCGGCCCGTCGACCGCCGCAGCGCTCAGTTGCCCTCAGTCTCCATACCCCACGATGCCTTTTACTTCGAGAAACGCCTCGAGCCCCCACTCGGCGTATTCGCGCCCATTGCCCGACTGCTTGTAGCCACCGAAAGGCGAGCCGGCGTCCCACGACGGATAGTTCAGGTACACGCTGCCCGCACGCAACCTGAACGCTACGCGCCGCGCGCGCTCGTGATCGGCGGATTGCACATAGGCAGCGAGGCCGAAGGGGCTGTCGTTCGCAATCGCGATTGCATCGTCTTCGTCGCGATACGGCATGATGACGAGCACGGGTCCGAAGATCTCTTCGCGCGCGATCGTCATGGACGGACGCACGTTCGCGAACACAGTGGGTTGTACGTAGTAGCCGCGTTCGAGACCTTGCGGACGACCGAGGCCACCGGCCACGACCTGCGCGCCCTCGTCGATGCCGGCCGCGATCAGCCGTTCCACGCGCTCGAACTGCACGCCGCTGACAACCGGCCCCATGGTCGTGCGCTCGTGGTCGGCGGGGCCAACGCGATGTGCTTCTGCCGCCCGCCGGGCGATCGCCACCGCCTCGTCATGGCGCGCCTCGGGCACCAGCATGCGTGTCGGTGCATTGCACGACTGGCCGCTGTTGTTGAAGCACGAGTTGACGCCCGCCGTCACGGCGGCTTCAAAGTCGACGTCGTCCAGCAGGATGTTGGCCGATTTGCCGCCCAGCTCCTGATGCACGCGCTTGACGGTCGGCGCCGCGAGCTTCGCGATCTCGATGCCCGCGCGCGTCGAGCCGGTGAACGACACCATGTCGACATCGGGATGCGCTGCAAGCGCCGCACCGACGGTCGGTCCATCGCCGTTCACGAGATTGAAGACCCCCGGCGGCACGCCCGCGGCGTCCAGAATCTCCGCGAACAGCAGCGCGTTGAGCGGCGTCACCTCGCTGGGCTTCAGCACCATCGTGCAGCCGGCCGCGATGGCGGGCGCTGCCTTGCAGACGATCTGATTGATCGGCCAGTTCCACGGCGTGATGAGCGCAACGACGCCCACCGGTTCGTGATTGACGAGCGTAGTGCCTTTTTTGCGTTGCCACGCGAACGTTTCGCACGTGCGGATCAATTCGTCGAGATGCCGCCGTCCGATTCCCGCCTGCCATGCGTGCGCCATCGCGCGCGGGGCGCCCAGTTCCCGCGAGATCGTGTCGCCCATCTCGTCGTGACGCTCGAGAAAGACCTCGAGAATGCGGCGGATCAGCGCGAGACGCTCGGCGGGCGTGGTCTGCGAGAACGACGTGAACGCGCGTTTTGCGGCAGCGACCGCGCGATCGATATCGGCGGGCGTGCCCATTGCCACTTCGGCGAACGCTTCTTCGGTGCAGGGATCGATGACGGGCAGGCGTGCGGTGCCCGACGGCTCGACCCACGCGCCGTCGATATAGAACTTCAGTGCATTGATCATGTGAGTGGTGTGTAGGAGGAGTTCAGGCGCGCGCCGCGCCGGAGCGCCGGCTTACCACGACGATCATCACGAGGCACAGCGTCAGCGCCGTGAGCATCGTGCTGATCGCGGCGATGGTCGGATCGATCTCGTCACGCAGCGTAACGAACATGCGGCGCGTTAGCGTCTGGTTCGAGCCGCCCGACACGAAGAGTGCGACCACCGTTTCGTCGAGCGCCTGAATGAACACGAACACGGCGCCGGAGATCACGCTCGCCTTGATCTGCGGCAGCGTCACCGTCATGAAGCTGCGAAAGCGATTCATGCCGAGGCTGCGGGCGACCATCTCCTGAGTGCGGTCGAAGGTGCGAAGATCGGCGCCGACCGAGATCAGCACATACGGCAGCCCGAGCATCGTATCCGCGAGAACCAGCCCGCCGAGCGTATTCACATAGCCGGCCTGCGAGTAGACAAAAAACACGCCCACCGCGACGATGATGATCGGCACCATCAACGGCAGCATCAGCAGTGTGCGCAGATAGCGCATGATCCAATGCGTGCCGTTCTGAATCGCATAGGCGGCGCACACGCCGAGCGGCGTCGCGAGCAGTGCGGCGCAGATCGAGGCGGTCAGCGTGGTGCGCGCGGCGTCGATCCACGCAGGGTTGTCGAAGAACGAGTGATACCAGCGCAGCGAATAGGCGGGCGGGGGGAAGGTCATGAAGCGCGTGTCGGAGAACGACAGCGGCACGACGATCAGCACCGGCACCATGAGGAACAGCAGGATCAACACGACCGCCGCGCCGAGGATGATCCGTCCGAACGAGAGCTTTGTCATTTCGCGCCCAGGGTCTTTTCGAGTGGCACCACACGGCTCGCGGCGTAGAAAATCGCGAACACGCAGATCAGCAGCACGACGCTCACCGCGCTCGCCGCGCCCCAGCTGTTATAGATCTCGACGTTGCGGCTCACCACCATCGACACCATGATTGACTTGCCGCCGCCCATCAACTCAGGCGTGATGTAGAAGCCGAGACACAGCACGAACACGAGGGTGACGCCGGCGAACACGCCGCTCATCGAAAGCGGCAGGAACACGCGCATGAACACATGCAGCGGCGAGCCGCCCAGACTCGCGCCCGCCTGCGAGAGATTCGGCGGAATCTTCTGCATGGCCGAATAGAGCGGCAGCACCATGAACGGCAGCAGGATATGAACCATCGCGATGATCGTGCCGAACTGGTTGTAGGCGAGTTGCACCGGCCGGTCGATCAGGCCTGAGGCGATCAAGGCCTTGTTGACGAGTCCCGTGCGCTGCAGCAACACGAGCCACGCATAAGTGCGCACGAGTACGCTGGTCCAGAAGGGCAGGATGACCATGCCGAGGACAAGCGCGCTCAGCTTCGGTGACAGCGAGGCCGCGAAGTAGGCCACCGGATAGCCGAGCACCAGCGTGATGACGGTGACGATGATGCTCAGTTTGAACGTCAGCAGAAAGGTTTCGAGGTAGGCGCCCGAGAACATGCGCCGATAGTTCTCGAGCGTGAAACCGTCGTGATAGATCGACTGCCACGACAGCCAGGCGAGCGGCACGACGAGCAGCACGACGATCACGAGGAGCGCCGGCGCCATCAGGAGAAGCATCGTGCGATCTTCGCGCCGCTGGTAGCGCGCGGCAGGATCGGACTCGGTGGCCTGCATCAATGTGGGTCCTTGGAGCATCCGTTTGGCGGTCGTCATCATGCACCTACGGCGTCGAGAAACTGATACCACGCGGCAACGAGCCTCACACCCGGCGCGCGCAGCGAATGAAAAGGCACGGGCCGTAGACCCGGCGCGCCGAGCAGCGAAAGCTCGGGCGTCTCGCCGAGGGCGAGCGCGGCGGCATGCTGTCCGAGCAAGCTGGCCATCGCGACGCCTGCTCCGTTATACCCCAGACAGAAGGTCGTGGCATCGTCGCTGCGCCCGACATGGGGCAGCGAATTGAACGTCATGCCGACATAGCCCGACCAGCGATACGCCACGCGCACGTCCGCGAGATCAGGGAAGAGCGCGACCATCGCCCGCTGCAGCCCATCGAAGCCGGTCGTCTGGCCTTCCTTGCCGAATGCGTCGCGGCCGCCGAACAGCATGCGGCCATCCGCCTTGCGGAACCACTTCATCATGCGCCGCGTTTCCGTGTAGCTGCGGCGTTCGACCATCAGGCGCGCGTCGAGATCGGCGGGCAAGCGCTCGGTGGCGATCATCGCGCTGCGGAACGGCACGAGTTCGCGCTGATACGGCGAGGTGGCCGGCGTGAGGTCCGAATAGGCATTGGTCGCAACGATCACCTGCTTCGCACGCACCGTACCGCCTGGCGTGCGCAACGTCACGTGCGTATCGCCGGGAGCGCGGTGCATCTGCAATACCGGCGTCGATTCGTAAATCGGCACGCCGCGCAGCGTCATACCGCGCGCGAGTCCGCGCACGTATTCGAGCGGCAGGATCGTGCCGGCATCGGCGCTCAGCACGCCGCCGACGAAACCCTTCGACCCTGTCTCGTGCTCGACTTCGGCGCGCGATTGCACGCTCATCGACGTATCGCCGAGCTTCGTGCGCACCCAGTCGGCTTCGGCACAGATCGCCGCGAGCGCGCGCTCGGTGTGCGCGCAGCGCAGGCTGCCCGTATGCTCGAAGCGGGCCCGTGTGAGCCCGAACTCGTCGACCAGCGATTCGACGATCCGCACGCCTTCATGCGCGAGCCGGTGCATGCGTTTCGCGGTATCGAGACCATGCAACTGGTCGATCGTGGGAAACGACAGCCTGAATTTCGACGACACGACACCGCCATTGCGCCCACTTGCGCCCCAGCCGACGACGTTCGCGTCGAGCACGGCGCAACCGACGCCGCGTTTTTGCAGCGCATAGGCTGCGGCGAGGCCTGAGTAGCCCGCGCCGATCACCGCGACTTCGACGTCGAGATCGCGCGCGAGCGGCGCACCGGTGCTGACCGCCGCGCCCCCATCGGGCGATGCCGCAGCAAGCGCTTGCCAGAGCGAGTCGGGCAGGGGCGAGGGGCGTGCCGTCGGCGCGAGCATCGGCTTAGGCGGCGAGGCGCGCTTCGGCTTCGACGGCGTCCGCGAGCTCGGCGAGCGTCGGGAACGTGAACGTCGGCGTCGTGACAGCCTCGGGCACCGGCGTGGCGCCGAAGCCCCGCTTGCCCTGACGGCGCTCGATCCAGCAGGTCGCGTAGCCGAGTTCCGTGGCGACGCCGATGTCGTGGTACTGGCTTTGCGCGGTGTGCAGGATCTCACCGAACTTGTAGCCGAATGCCGCCTGACGGCCGCGGTTGTATGCGAAGAATTGCGGATCGGGCTTGGCGACGCCGGTTTCGTCGCAGCAGACGGTGTCGTCGAACGGATCGCCAAGCGTGTGCGCGTAGGCCGACAGCGCGACGCGGTCCGCATTGGTCATGGCAACCAGGCGGAAGTGTTTGCGCAGACGCTTGAGCGCGGCGACCGAATCCGCGAAGGCGGGCCATTCGAGCACGTCGCGCTGGAAGGCGGCGGCCGATTGCGCGTCGTCGGGCAGACCGAGTTCCTTCGCCAGCGACAGGTAGACGTTGGCCATCTCGTGGCTCGAGCGGCCCGGATGGGTCGCACGGCCGCGCATGTACGGTTCGAAAATCTGGTCGTCGGTCAGGTCCTTCGCGGCCGGCCCGCCGAGGCGCCGCACGGAGGCGAGCACGCCGCGCTCGAAGTCGATGAGTGTGCCGACGACGTCGAACGTCAGGACCTTGAAATCGGTGAGCTTCATGAAATCATCCTTTTGCAGTTTGCTGTGAAAACGGGAGAGGGAGTGCCCCAAGCGTGGGCGGATAAAAAATGAATGAGATCAGGCGGGCACGACGATCGTGTCCTGCGGATCGAGAACGACGCTCATGGGCGCGCCCGGCTCCGGGATGCGCCGGCGCGCGTCGTGGCCGCCGGGCTGCCTGAGGCTGATGGCGGTGCCGTCGGCGAGCGTTGCGAACACGCGTAGGCTTTCGCCCTGGTACAGCACCTCGGTGACGTGGCACGACAGACGATTCACGCCTTCGCGCCGATCGCCGCCGTCGATTACGAGCTTCTCGGTCTGCACCGCGAGCAGCAGCTTGTCGCCGCGCGGCAGCGGGTGCGCGGTGCGCAGAACCGTATCGCCGAGACGCACGGCATCGTCGCCGGCACGCGTCACGGCGAGCAGCGTCGCCTCACCGATAAAGCTCGCCACGAACGCGTCGCACGGACGGTCGTAGAGCCGCTCAGGCGTGTCGATCTGCACGAGCCGGCCGTTCTTCAGCACGGCCACGCGGTCGCTCATGGTGAGCGCCTCGCGCTGATCGTGCGTCACGTAGACGATCGTCGCGCCGAGCTTGCGATGCAGCCGCCGCAGCTCGATCTGCATGGTTTCGCGCAGTTGCTTGTCGAGCGCGGAGAGCGGCTCGTCCATCAGAATCAGTTGCGGCTCGAAGACCATCGCGCGAGCGAGCGCCACCCGCTGGCGCTGGCCTCCCGATAGTTGACCGATGCCGCGGCTCTCGTAGCCCGAGAGTTCGACCATCGCGAGCGCATCGGCGACCTTCTTCGCCCACGTCGCTTTGGGCTGACGGCGCGCGCGCAGCGGAAACGCCACGTTCTCGCCGACGCTCATGTGCGGAAAGAGCGCGTAGTTCTGGAAGACGATGCCGATGTCCCGCTTGTGCGGCGGCGCAAATGTAATGTCGCGCTCGCCGACCCAGACCGCACCCGAGCTCGGCTGCACGAAGCCGCCGAGAATGCCGAGCAGGGTGGTCTTGCCCGATCCCGACGGACCGAGCAGCGAGACGAATTCGCCCGGGGCGATGTCGAGCGACACGTCATCGAGGGCCACTACCGGGCCATAACGTTTCGCTGCCGATCGGATCGAAACACCTGTTTTCGCTCGTGCGTCCATTGCGTCCTGTCTCGCTGTAGAGGCCTGCGTTAGGGAAAATATAGGCCGCGTCATTATTGACGGCAATTCCCAAATTGTTGGATAAGGCATAACATCAGGTCATGCCTAACCTTCGCAAAAAACTGCCGAGCGCCAATGCGCTGTTCGTGTTCGAAGCTGCCGCGCGCTGCGGCAACTTCACGCGCGCGGCGCAGGAGTTATATGTGAGTCAGCCCGCGGTGAGCCGCATGCTGGCGCGCATGGAAGACCATCTCGGCGTGCGTCTTTTCGAGCGCGTGCGTGGTGGGATCGAGCTGACGGAGAACGGCAAAATCCTCTACCGGAAGATCTCGGAAGGCTTCAATGGCATAGAAGGCGCGATACGTGAGATCGAGGCGCGTGCGACGGGCATCGAGTCCGTCACGCTGTCGGTGTCCACCGCGTTCACGACACACTGGCTGATGCCGCGTATGAGCCGGCTGAACCAGGCGTTTCCGAATGTCGATTTGCGGTTTCAGCTTATCTCGGGGCGAATCGGCGGGCCGCTCGTCGATGTCGATCTCGGCATGCGCTTTTTGCGCGAGGACGAGATCGGCGAGAACAGTGTGCTCGTGATGCCGGAAACGCTACTGCCGGTGTGCAACCGGCGCTATCACGAGACGGCCGCGACGCAGACGGGCCGCGAGCACGGCGACACCGTGATCGTGATGGACGATGGCGAGCGCGGCTGGCATGAGCGTTTCGCCACATTCGCGGCACACGGGCGGCACGTAGCGAGCATGCTGAGCTTCAACGACTACGCCATCGTCGTGCAGGCGGCGCTGCTAGGGCAGGGAGTCGCGCTCGGCTGGCTCAACGTGGTCTCGCATTGGCTTCTCGAGGGCGCGCTGCTGCCGGCGGAGGAAGAACTGATCGTGACGAACCGGCGCTGCTGTCTGGTGTGGCCGGAGAATCGGCCGTTGCGGCCGGTTGCAGCGGATGTGCGCGACTGGATCATCGAGGAGACGCGTGCCGATGTGCGGGCTGTCGACCGCAACTATCCGAAGCTGGGACTGCGGCGTTTGCTGGCGGAGGCGGGCCTCGTGATCGGGCCGGGCCAGGATGAGGGGCGAAGGGTCAGAGCAACCGCGCCTTGATCGCGTTGCGGAACGGCCGCCACTCATTTTTCCAGCCGGCCCTGATTTCCAGGGCCGAACTCCCCGACACAATCAGGCCAGATCGCGTCCCCCGGTTTCTTCTAGCATCGTCACGGCGCAGAGCGAAATGATGACGCACGCAATCATGTACCAGGCCGGCGCCATCGTATTGCCCGTCACCTTGATGAGCCACGCGACGACGAGTTGCGCCGTGCCGCCGAACACCGATACCGCTACCGCATACGCGCTTGCCAGATAGCCTGCGCGCACATGCTTCGGGAAGTTCTCCGGCATGAGCGCATACGCGGGCGCCGAACCCATCGTATAGAAAAACATCAAAAGGACGATCAGGCCAGTAACGACCGGCAGCGTCGGAACTTGGTTCATCAACCAGAACGCGGGATACAGCAGCGCGATCAGCACCACGCGTCCAAACACGGTCAGCGGCTTTCTACGGCCCATGCGGTCCGACAGTGCGCCCCAGATCGGGCACATGAGCAGCGAGACGCAGGCCGCGCCAATCGAGACCAGCATCGACAGCTTGGGCGGAATCTTCAAGTACTGAATCGAGTAGGTGGGGATGTAGTACATCAGCACGTAGGTCGCGACTGTCATGCCCATGATCGCGAAGACGGTCAGAAACCATTTGCGCACGAGAGCCGGTTCGAAGCGCGAATGCTCTGTTTTGACGGGCTCGTCGTCCACGATATGCCGGCGCAGATACACGCCCACGGGCATGATCAGCGTGCCGGCCAGAAACGGAACGCGCCATCCCCAATCGAGCAGCTCCGGACCGGTCAAATGATAGGTGAGCAACGCAGCCATGCCCGAGCCGAGCAGCGCAGCCGCGCCCTGGCTCGCCAGTTGCCAGCTTGCGCGAAAGCCTCGGCCTTTTGCGGAACCCGTTTCCAGCAGCGTCGCGGTGGCCGCGCCAAACTCGCCGCCCTGCGCAAAACCCTGCACGAGGCGCGCTATCACGATCAACGCGGGCGCGGCAATGCCGATCGTCTCGTAGGTCGGCGCGAGACCGATCGCCGCGGAGCCGACCGCCATCAGGAAGATCGTCAGCGTGAGCGCGGCCCGGCGCCCGCGCTTGTCCGCGTAATGGCCGAGCACGAAGCCGCCGACGGGCCTCGCCACAAAACCGATCGCGAACGCAGACAACGCCAGCAGCGTCGACACGACGGGATCCTGCGACGGAAAGAAAAGCTTCGCGATGGTCAGCGCGAAAAAGCTGTAGACCGTGAAATCGAAGAACTCGAGCAGATTGCCGACGACGGCCGCCACGACAATGCGGGTCTGCGAAACCGCAATCGTGCCGGACGACGTAAGAGGCTGGGTTGACATGGTTTAGGTCCTCACCGTAGGTGTATTTATGATGGTTCCGTCTGCGCTTTCTGATGGGCGCTTAGACGTTCGACGCAAGAAACCGCTCGACCAGCCGCGTCCAGAATGCGGCGCCGACGGTCAGGTTGTCGTCGTTGAAGTCGTACTTCGCGTTATGCAGCATGGGCGTGTCCTTGCCATTGCCCACGCGCAGGAAGCAACCCGGCTTCTTTTGCAGGTAATAGGCGAAGTCCTCGCTGCCCGCGATCGGACCAAAGCCGTCGACCACGCGTTCGTCGCCCACCAGTTCGCGTGCGACCTGTAACGCGAATTCAGTCTCCTGCGCGCTGTTGACGAGCACCGGGTAGCCCGGCACATAGTCGATATCGACGCTGGCGCCGTGCGCTTGCGCATGCGCATTGGCGAGCGCACGGATGCGTGCTTCGAGCAGCTTGCGCACGTCGGGATCGAACGAACGCACGCTCAGTTGAAGACGCGCCGTTTCGGGGATCACATTGGGCGCGTGTCCCGCATTGAACGCACCGATCGTGACCACGGCGGGCTGCATCGGATCGATGTTACGCGACACGACGGTTTGCAGCGCCGTCACGAGTCCTGCGCCGATCACGAGCGGATCGGTGGCGAGATGGGGGCGGGCAGCGTGACCGCCGCGGCCGTGGATCGTGATGTCGACGGTATCGCATGCGGCCATGAACGGGCCGCTGCGGAACATGAACGTGCCCGCCGGTGCGCCCGGATGGTTGTGCAGGCCGAAAATGGCTTCGCAGGGGAAGCGCTCGAACAGACCGTCGGCGATCATGCGTTGCGCGCCGCTATCCGAGCCGATTTCCTCAGCGGGTTGGAAGACGAGATGGACGGTTCCGTCAAAGCGGCGCGTGCGCGCCAGATGCCGCGCTGCGCCAAGGACCATCGCCGTGTGACCGTCGTGACCGCATGCGTGCATCTTGCCCGGGTGAACGCTGGAATAGGGCAGGCCCGTGGCCTCGGTGATGGGCAGGGCGTCCATATCGGCGCGTACCGCAACGGCCCGCGACCCCGTTCCCGACTTGAGCGACGCGACCATGCCCGTTCCGCCCAGGCCACGTGTCACTTCGTAGCCCCAACTTTCGAGCGCTTCGGCGACAAGATCCGATGTCTGGAACTCCTGGTAAGCCAGCTCGGGGTGCTGGTGCAAACGATGACGAATGCCGCGCAGTTCATCGTTCAGATCGGTGGTTTCGTCGAGCGTACAAAAGTGCTGGGTATTGGGCATTGGATAGACGTGCATATGGAAAGCGAAGCGTCAGTATTTCGCTGCAAAAACGTGCGATCAATGACGTATTTCGGTCGATAATGTTGACTTCAATGTCAACAGTCCGGAAAGCATGTCAACCGATACCGATATCCTTCAGACAGGCGCCCTGAATCCGCGCAGCCTGCGCTATCTGCATGAAATCGCCGTGCATGGTGGCGTGCGGGCGGCGGCGGACGCGCTCGGCATCAATGCGTCGGTGATCAGCCGGCAGGTCACGCAACTGGAGCGCGCGCACGGTGTGGCGCTGCTCGAGCGGCAAGGACGGCGCGTGGCGCTCACGGAAATCGGCCTGAGTCTCGTCGATCACTTTCGTGAAAGCCGGCGCCGCGAAGCGGAGATGCTGGTGCAACTGGAGGATTATCGGGGGCTGCGGCGCGGACGGATCGGCATTGGGTGCGGCGAGGGCTTCGTCGGTAATCTGATGGCGATCGTGCTCGAGCGTTTTAGCGCGCAGTTTCCGGATATCGTCGTCGATCTGCATACGGGCGCGACGTCCGAAATTATCGCGATGGTTCGCAACGATGAGGTGGATCTTGGCTTATGCGCGGGCGGAGCGAGGGACCCGGCGATACGCTCGCGCACGTTTCGCGCCGCGCCGTTCTGCGCGTTCGTGAGCCCGAGGCATCCGTTGGCGGGACTGCAGCGTATCCGCTTCGAGCAGCTTGCCGATGCCCGCCTGATTTTCATGCCGCCGCGTTTCGGCGTTCAACAGTATGTCGACTCGATCATTCGCGCAGAGCGGCTCAGCCTGACGCCGGCTTACCGGTGCGATATGTTCGCCGCGGCGCAGGCGATTGCGGCGGCGGGTCTTGGGGTTGCGTTCATGTCGACCGATGCCGCGCGGCAATATCTCGACACGGGCAAACTCGTTGCGCTTGAGATCGATCATCCGATTGCACGCGACTTCAGCAGCCAGGTGATACGCCGGGTTGGCCGGCGTTTGTCGCCTGCGGCGGAGTTTTTGTGGAAGCAGTTGGTGGGGGCGATGCAAAGAGGCTGGGCTGCTGCGACTGGGGAAGGTTGATGAACGCAGGGAGGGATTTGGTGGGTGTCGTTGGTAGTGCTTCTATAATTTGACATAAGATAAATTATCAACACTTTTGGTATGTTCTGGGCCGTTGCTCAGCGCACGGCCTCACGACGTTACATACCGCAACCGTGACATGCGCATATGGTAGGTTTTGCGA